>CANIYB010000034.1 GCA_947471105.1 Cytophagaceae bacterium | reverse complement strand
TTTCAATTCCTTGGTGTAAACGCTTAACGTTCGTTACGAACAAATCATCACCTACTAATTGGCATTGTGATCCAATTAATTTTGTTTGCTCAGCCCAACCTGCCCAATCGTCCTCAGCCATACCATCTTCGATTGAAATGATTGGGTATTTATCTGCCCAAGTCTTCCAGTAAGCAGCCATTTCCATGGAATTCAATTGCTTTCCGTCTGATTTTTTGAACGTATATAATCCCGTTTTCTCATCGTAGAACTCAGACGCAGCGGCATCCATCGCGATGAAAATTTCTTCTCCTGGCTTATATCCAGCTTTTTCGATCGATTGCAAAACGATTTCGATCGCTTCTTCGTTCGACTTAATGTTGGGAGCAAAACCTCCTTCATCACCTACGTTAGTAGAATAACCTTTGCTTTTCAAAACTCCTTTCAAGGCATGAAAAACTTCAGTTCCCATTCGTAATGCTTGCGAAAAGCTTTCTGCTTTCACGGGCATCACCATGAATTCTTGAAAATCAATTGAGTTGTCGGCGTGTGAACCACCATTTAAAATATTCATCATGGGCACAGGCAATGTGTTTGCATTTACCCCGCCAATATATCTATATAAAGAAAGTCCAGCTTCTTGAGCGGCTGCTTTGGCAACGGCCATTGAAACACCTAAAATAGCATTAGCACCTAATTTACCTTTGTTGGGCGTGCCATCTAACTCAATCATGATTTGATCAATCATGTTTTGCTCAGATACTTCCATTCCCCATAATTCCTCAGCTATTGCTTTGTTTACATTTTCTACGGCTTTTAAAACGCCTTTGCCAACATAAACTGATTTGTCGTCATCTCTAAGTTCAACGGCTTCGTGGATTCCTGTAGAAGCTCCTGATGGAACTGCTGCACGGCCAAATGCCCCATCTTCTGTTTTGATATCAACCTCGATCGTCGGGTTACCTCGTGAATCTAAAATTTGTCTTGCGTGAACGTACTGTATTGCACTCATCGTATAATTATTATTGTGAATAAATGGATTACTTATTAATTGATTAAATTGCCTCGCAAAATAACACATTTTTTGGATAAAATCCTTTGTTTTAGCGCAATAAACATATTAAATATCTGTAAATAAACCTTTTATGAAATCTAACTCGCTTAATAAACTATATCTTGTCGGCACATTTTTAACACTCAATTTTACGGTATTTGCCCAAAATCTTCCTGTGGAATCTTTTGAAAAGAAATTACTAGAAACTTCTAACGCTTTTTTATTAGACGTGCGGACAGCCGGTGAATTTGGTGGAGGCCATTTGCCAAAGGCCACGAATATCGACTTCAGATCCCCCGATTTTGTCAATAAAATTAAGGACTTACCCAAAGATAAACCCGTTTTTGTTTACTGCCTCTCTGGAGGTCGGTCAGCACAAGCTGCAGAAATTATGCGAAAAGAAGGATTTCAAGTGACCGAACTTCAAGGTGGGTATTTAAAGTGGACCACAAAATTGAAGCCTTTGGAAGGAGTTCCCAATGTGAAGCATGATGATGCTTGGGATTTAAGTGCATTTGGAAAACTAATTCAAGGAGAAAATGCGGTGGTGGTAGATTTTTATGCTAAATGGTGTGCGCCTTGTCTTAAGATGATGCCTACGGTCGATAAATTATCGAATGATTATAAAGGCAAAGTCACTGTATTAAAAGTGGAGGCCGATGGCAACCAAGCCGTGTTGCAAAAATATGAGATAGACGAAATCCCGAGTTTTTTGGTATTCCAGAAAGGGAAATTGTTACAAAAAACATCGGGATTTCGAGAAGAAGCTCAATTGAAAGAGCTATTTGATCAATCTATTGGGACCATTCGGTAGGTTGGCGCTCCCAGCGGTGATTTCTTAATTCATCCATTTTAGCTTTTGGTAATCCTTGTCCATCTGAGCAAGAGATATTGCTTTGCACATGCTTAATCTTGCGCATCCCAGGAATAATGGTGCCAACATCCGGATTTGAAAGAATAAACCTTAAAGCCATTTCGGGCATATCCATTCCCTCTGGAATGATCGGTTTCAACGCGTTTGCATGATCCACACTTGACGTTAAATTTTCCGGAACGAAATAGGTTGATCTCCAGTCATCAGCCGGAAATATAGTGTCATACGTTAGCAAGCCAGTCAAACTTCCTTCGTCGAAAGGTACGCGAGCAATTATCCCCACATCCATTTTCTTACACAAAGGGAAAAGCTCATCCTCTGGATTCTGATCGAAAATATTGTAAATCACTTGGACCGATGAGATTAGCCCTGTTTCAATTGTCTTAAGGCAGTTGTTGGGCTCCCAACGATTCACCGAAACGCCCCAATGTGCCACTTTACCTTCTTTGGTTAGTTTTTCAATGGCCATTTTCCATTCATCCTGATCTGACCATGCATCTTCCCAAACGTGAAATTGTTGCAAGTCGATTTGGTCGACATTCAAATTTTTCAAACTCTTTTCCGTGTATTCAATGATATGTGAAGCCGGGAAGCAATCTTTTAATTGGAATCCTGCTTTTGATGGCCAAATAAAATTCTTAGGAGGTATTTTTGTGGCGGCGTATAATTTTTTTCCCGAGTGCCTGCGAAGTAATTTCCCTAGTATTTCTTCACTTTTCCCTTCTGCATATCCCCAGGCTGTATCAAAAAAGTTGCAACCTAATTCCACAGATAACTCTAAAGATTTTTCCACTTCATTTTGGTCTGAGCCAGTCCAACCTGCTAGTCCCCACATGCCATACCCTAGCTCACTGATAAGCCAATTTGTTTTACCGAATTTTCTAGTTTTCATAATTTATAATATTTGAACTGCAATTTAAATAATGTTTTTTTAGGCTCAATGGGTAAGCCGATAATTATATAATTGGATGTCTGATTAAATTATTTTAAAATTTGAAAGAGGAATATATATGTTGAAACATAAATTTTTTAGCTACATCATATACCTTTTAATAAATGATTAAAATCAATAAATAGTTAATAACGCAAATAACGCGATTCGTTTAATTTCTGATTTTTTTTAAAAGTACTTTTGATTAAATGTTGTTGCTAATAACACTTCTAATTTAAGTTAAAACATAATACTATGGTGGAATTTGTTGTACTGGGTTCTGTAAAGATACCAGTTAAAGAGATCTTAGTGATTAAAGGAGAAGGAAACTATTCAAATATATTTACTCAAGACGGTAAGCGGACTTTGACTTGTAGGACATTAAAGTATTTTGCTACGATGCTCGCTGAATATCAATTCATTCGTCCATCAAAATCGGCCTTAATTAACCCAGATTCTATCATACATATTGATTTCAAGTCTCAAAAGGCTATTCGATTAGTCAATGGTGATGTTATATCGATATCTCGAAGAAATGTTCGCCCATTACGGGAACAATTCAAAGCATAACCCCTAGTTCTAAATTATAAATTTCTGCCAAAACGAAGGATTGTATTTTTCCCAAGCGTGGCAACCGAAAGGTAAAGAATCCCCTTGTAGGCCGTAGCTTATTTGGGGATTTTTTTCGAATGCAAATGATAGGCCTTCTTTCCATGTTGGTAATTTTAACATGAACCTCAAGGGGAAAGCCCTTTTGTGGTATACGGAGAATAAACTATCCTCGTTCGCAGGCCAAGCAGGAATGAAAGTATTGTAAACTTTTAAGAATTTTATGATGGGTTTAATTCGCCTTAGCGAGAAGCCACCATTAAATAAAATTGGTTCAAAAATGGGCATGATAAAAGGATTTTCCTCCTTCAAAAACTTGAGTTTTAATTTGGGGGCCCCTATATAATCATACCCCTTATCACACCACTTTCCCAATTCATCTTTAAATACATAAGCATCTAATTGATGAATCAGCATAAATTCATAATCGATAAACCGTTCATAAAACAAAGGGTTAATCAATAATTTATTATAGGTTTTAGGGCTTTTGAAATATGCGTCATCAAATCTTTCGACTTGATCGTCATTAGTCAAAAATTCAGCATCTAAACTTTTGGGCGCAACAAAAATGATGGGGTATTGATGCAATACCTTTTTGCATTGGGCAAGGGATTTGGCCTCATTTGCATCTAAGGTATTTTTATAAACCGGTATGACGATTGCAACACGTTTAGACATCATTTTATTCTAATAAGTCACCTAAAGCTGGTCTCCACCATTTACCCCCATCGTGTAATTTATAATCGCCACTAATCACATGATTAACGATAGGCAAAAATCTTTTAATGCGATTCCTAGGCAATTGGGATCTCATTTGGTAATGCAACATGCGATCTTTTATTTTTTCTGTGGTGTTGGTATCAGATAATGATATTCCACTAAAGTAATCAAATAATGCTTTTGCATCGTCAAATTTCTTTTTTAGTCGCAATAATTTATCTCCCCTAGAGCGCAATAAGCGGTCTTTTAGGGTGATGGTAGGTTCTTTTCCTTGCAGGCCCACTTGCTGGTTTGCGTGCTCTCGGTATTGGATTAAAGGATCGCTGATAAAACCGATTTTTTGTTGGCGCGACAAGTACAAACTAATCCAACCATCATGAATTAACTCAGGAATGATCTCTGGAACAGGAAATACCTCTGCACATATTTTTTTCCGAATGGCTAACGTTGCTCCCGTCACCACATATCCTTTTAATAACATTTCAAATGCATGTCCTAAATTCCATTGGGTCTGCATTTCAGGATAAAATTCTATTTGGTCAAAGGATGTATTTCCCGTTGGGATACCTTTTTTGTCAACCATCACTGCGTTTGAAAAAACGGCATCAATTTCTGGGTGGGCATTGAAAAAATCCATTTGTCGCTCAACTTTCTCTTCATACCACCAGTCGTCTTGGTCACATAAAAATACAATATCACCGGTACATAATTGGATGCATTTCTCGAAGTTTTTGCTGGATCCCAAATTACTGGAATTCACATGAATCTCTATTTTAAAGTCGACATGCGATTTGAAATCTTGTAAAATAGAAATCGTTTGATCTTTTGATCCATCATCACATACAATCAATTCATGAATGCCAAGCGTTTGATTCTTGATGGATTCCAATTGGTGCTGCAAATATTTCTCCCCATTATATGTACAAAGAGCGACCGATATTTTTGACATAATTTACGCTTTACATGGGCACATACACCACTTTTTTTGATTCAAAGAATTCTTCTTTAAAGAGGGAAGATAATTCAAAAACTTTATGTTTTTTACCTAGCTCAACTAATTCTTCCGTCAGATCTCCTCCCTTTAAGCAAATTAGCCCGTTTCTAAGGATATGAAAATGGTTAGGGCTTATCTTATTTTTAACCCAATAATAAAAGGGTGTTATGCGCGTAACGGCTCTGCTGATGATAAATTCAAAGTCTTGATCTACATCTTCTGCGCGCACGTTCAATGCAGTTACATTGGTTAAACCCAAGGATTCTGAAACGCCTTGAACCACTTTTATTTTCTTTCCTATGCTATCGACCAACATAAATTTTACCTCCGGAAATAAGATAGCCAATGGGATTCCTGGAAATCCACCGCCAGTACCTACATCTAGAATTTCTGTACCAGACCTGAATGGAATAATCTTTGCGATGGCCAATGAATGCAACACATGATGAATCATTAAGTTGTCGATATCTTTTCGAGAAACAACATTGATTTTCTCATTCCATTCTGAGTACAAAGGAAAAAGCAGCTCAAATTGCTCTAGCTGCTTTTCTGTAATTTCTGGAAAGTATTTTTTAATCAGCCCTGCCTTCATATTTCATGTAAAACACAAAGATACAAAAATGACTTTAGTTTATTAGCCTACGATCCAACGGAAAAAGACAAATAGAAGAGCGGATAAAATGATGGTCACAGGAAGTGTTAATACCCAGGCCATCACAATATTTTTTACGGTTCCCCCTTGTAGATTTTTTATGCCTCTTGACGCCACCATGGTACCGGCAATACCTGAACTTAATACGTGTGTGGTACTTACAGGCCATTTATATGCGGTAGCTAAACCTATGGTTATCGATGCGATTAATTCTGCCGAAGCTCCTTGCGCATACGTTAAATGGTCCTTACCAATTTTTTCACCGATGGTGATAACAATTCTTTTCCAACCAATCATCGTTCCTAAGCCTAATGAAAGAGCGATCATCCACATGACCCAAGCAGGAGCAAAATCGGTCACTCCGGCCATCCCTGTAGCTGAAGAAGCCCCAAAAGCAAAGAAGGGTGCTTTATCACCTTGCGTAGCCTTTTTTAAAGCTGATTTATCCTCATCTGAAAGGGAAACGGATTCACTCTCGATTAATTTTTTAGCGTTTTTATTTATCGTCAAAGCCGCTTTCCTGATATTGAATTTTTGAGCCGTACTTAGGTTTTTAATGTCGGGTTTGTTAGCTAAAATGGTCTTTAAATCTGTTGATGAAGCCATTAATTGATGATAGCTAGTTAATTCTTTTTCTGAAAGGGGTAGCGTGTCGATTTTGACGGAAACAGTTTGAACGGTATTCAAACTATTCTGAACCATATTTAAATCCAAGGTGGTATTAATGGCAAAATATCCAGGTAAAAATGCAATTAGAATGACCATGACCAAACCTATTCCTTTTTGACCATCATTTCTCCCATGAAAAAATGAAACGAGTGTACAGGTAAAAATCAAGATGGATCTGATCCAGAGTGGGGGCGGAGAGTTTTTCTTCGGTTCTTTAAATATATCTTTATTTGAAATAGATTTTTTTAAGATATACATCAAAATTATCGCCAAAGAAAAGCCAAATAGTGGAGAAAGAAATAGCGCTTGGCCTATCTCAATCACCTTGTCCCAATTGACCGCCGTGATATTTTTATTCGAATTTTCTGGCAATAAAGCATGACCTAAGCCAATGCCGATAATAGAACCAATTAACGTATGAGAACTGGATGCCGGAATACCAAAATACCAAGTTCCTAAATTCCACAATATGGCCGAAAGCAATAAAGAAAGTGCCATCGCCATGGAATGATATACATTCGAATCAATGAGGAGCTCAGTGGGGAGGAGACCAATAATACTCATCGTAACCCCTACGCCACCGGTAAGTAAACCCAGAAAGTTCATGAATCCTGACCAAACCACAGCCTGCGTAGGTTTTAATGAATGCGTGTAAATGACAGTGGCTACTGCATTTGCCGTATCGTGAAATCCGTTGACAAATTCAAAAGCACATGCGGCAAACAAGCAAAAGAATAACAGGAAAAATAGAGTTGGTTCAAGTCCAAACATGGGTCAAATTAATTAAGGTATTATATATACTTACTAAAGATGGTTAATATCCATGTAAGAGTTTTTATAAAGATATTAAGGAATTGTTAAATATTTTATTTTCGTTTTCTTCTTGCTTTTTTCGCTTCGGCCAATAGCTTTTTGGCCTCCGTATGCTGGGATGATTTCCGATCCGCTTTATCTAACACCTCTTTGCAATAATCAACCGCCTGGTCGTAGTTTAATTCTTGGTAAGCGATTCTAGCTAAACCTAAAACTGATGCCCAATAGTAGCCAGAATCCATGGAATCCGTTTGCTTGGAAAATGAAAGGCATTCATTAAAATATTTTTTTGCCTCGATTGGATTTTTAAAAATGTATAAGTAATAATAACCCAAAATATAGCTGGCATATCTGCCGGAAGTAGCCTCATAGCCAATTTGATGTTGGTCTATTTTTGATAAAATATCTTTCGACAATTCCATGGCCTGATCTAATTTGCCAATCATAAAGGCAGATCTTGCCAGGTAGCGATGGAAAAATGGATTATCAGGGAAATTCTCATGTGTATATTTAGCCAAGTCATAGGCTTTATCCGACATATTTTCCATCCCATAAATTTGAAGTAGAAAATAGCGTGCTTCTGTGCGCGTATAAAATGCTTGATAACTTACCTTTTCGAGTTGTTGGATGCCCATCAACTTATTTGCCTTTGGGAAAAGCCACAATACGGGTCTTAGAAGAGGAAAATTTTGCTTAATAAAATGATAGTAATAATTATATAGCCCATCGCCAAACATCAGCTCAGGACTGAAATCTGCGAACTGCCGTGAATATTCTAAATATTTTAAAGCATTTTTCGCTGCTAATGTCGCTCGGGTCCAGTTCTTTCTTTCGGCATGAAGTCGGCCCTTAAAGCCATAAGCAGCTGCCATGAAGAATGCCGCCTCTGGGTTCTCCGTTTCATCCCATATTTTTTCCGCTTTTTCGATGCTCTTGTCCATGTATTCAACAAGGCGATCATCAAAAACTTCATTTCCGGTGTTAGGAACAATCTTCCACCATTGCATTAATCCGAGTAAAAAATCAGGAAGGGGATGGTTGGGGTATTTGACTTTTAAATAATTAAATTCCCTTTCCGCTTCAGGAAACTTAAAATTATACATTTGATTGATTGCTTGAGTAGCCTCAATCTGCACTTCAGAGGTTAAAAGAAGCATTCCTTTAGAACGTTCTTTTTCCGCTTCTTCTGTCTTTTTCCACCATTGGCCTTGAGATGAGAAGGCCAATGGGAGAAAAAAACTAATTAAAATAAAATGTCTAAGATGATATTTCAATTTCATCTCCATTTTGGTTTAAGAATTTAAATTCCGTTATTCCAAATGAGGAGTCTTCTGTAATTGAAATCCATGTTTTATATTTCATAAACCAAGACATACGAACAGAAGGAAAACCTTTGGTAAAATACGCATGTAAAAACGGGTGTACCAACAAAGTCAGCTTTTTCTCATTTTGTTTATAAACTAAATGTTCCACATGCTGCGCAATGGTATCTGATACGGCAATACTCGCTGTGATGGTACCCGAACCGCCGCAACTAGGACAGGTTTCATGCGTAGCCACATTCATTTCTGGACGAACTCGCTGACGCGTGATCTGCATCAATCCAAATTTCGTCAAGGGTAGAATCGTGAATTTTGATCGATCTGTTTTCATTTCATCACGCATGATGTCTTGAATCATTTTTCGATTATCGGCTTTTTTCATGTCGATAAAATCGATCACAATAATGCCTCCCATATCCCTTAAACGCAATTGGCGTGCAATTTCCTTCGCCGCCTCGCGATTAACACTTAATGCAGTCGCCTCTTGGTCATCTTCTGAATTGGATTTGTTTCCAGAGTTCACGTCGATCACGTGCAATGCCTCCGTGTGTTCCACGATTAAATAGCCACCACCTGGCAAGGAAACAGATCTTCCAAAAAGCATTTTTAATTGCTTCTCGATGCCTACTTGCTCAAATAATTTAATTTTACCTGTATGCAGCTTAACGATTTTTTCCTTTTCAGGAGCTACCGTATGCACATATTCTTTGGCTTCATTATATAAATCAGGGTTGTCTACGATGACATTATCAAAATCATTGTTTAATAAATCGCGCAACATGGAAGTGGCCCGACTCATTTCTCCGATAATCCTATCGGTCGATTTTGCTTCTGCTAATTTCTTAATTCCCTCTTCCCATTTAGAGATCGAGTCTTTTAAGTCGCGCTCCATTTCCTCAATCGCCTTTCCCTCCGCTACCGTTCTTACGATAACACCGTAATTTTTCGGTTTAACGGAAGACATCAGCTTTTGAAGTCGGTTTCGCTCAGAACGAGAGGTGATCTTTTTCGATATATTGACCCCATTCGCAAATGGAACCAACACCAAAAATCTTCCTGCAATGGATATATCACAGGAAAGTCTAGGTCCTTTTGTCGAGATAGGTTCTTTGATTACTTGAACTAAAATCTGTTGGCCTTTCGTTAAGGCCTTTTCGATTTTACCTAGTTTATCGATTTCCTCGTCTAGCTTATAATTTTCGATTCGGACATTTTTTCCTTTTTTAGTAAGGACATCCCGAGTAAATTTTTGAACGGTATTCAGGTTTGGCCCTAAGTCATGATAGTGCAAAAAAGCATCTTTTTCATAACCTATATCAATGAAGGCAGCATTAAGCCCTGAAACTAATTTTTTAACTGTACCTAAATAAATATCTCCGACAGAGAATTTTGGCTCAGATTGTTCAATATGGTATTCTACGATTCTTTTGTCATGCAAAAGAGCAATTCTATCGCCCGTTGGGGTAGAATTTATGATTAATTCATTACTCACAAGTTTATTTGAGAAGAATGTGTGGCAGAGCTATAAGCCCTTTAAAATATACAACAAATTTAACGCCAAAAGCAGGCTCTTTATCGGATGATAAAAGGCCTGTTCTTGCGCTACCTAATTACAATTCCATCTGGAAAAGCAATTAATACACTACTTCTTCTTGTGACGATTTTTACGTAGACGTTTCTTTCTCTTGTGAGTTGAAATCTTATGACGTTTTCTTTTTTTTCCGCAAGGCATACCTTTGAGCGTTTAATGTTTAAATAATGTGTAAAGTTGATTTTCAACTTTATTTTTTTGTTCAGACAATTGTTGTCTATACTATTTTTGCAGCATTTCTGCCAGCAATTCTTTCGCGGCTTTTGCTTCTTCAGGGTTCTTACTATTCGTAACAACCTGCTTGAGAACCTTTTTAGCCTCTTCTTTTTTATCTAACTGTGCCAAACAAAAACCGAGATTTAATGCGGCTTTATAATTTGTTGGATCCAGCTTCAATATCTGTGCAAATCTTTCTTGGCCTTTGCCAAATTGATTTGACTTGATTGACAGTATTCCCAAATTAAACAAAGCCGGAATGTACGTTGGCTCCTGTTCAATCACCTCCCTAAGCAACGTTATGCCTTTCATGGGAGTGGGTGTGTCCACATATGTCATCGCAAGATTTGTTTTAACCAACAGGTTATTTGGATCTTGTGTCAATGCTTTTTCAAAATAAATTCTGGCCTTTTCTCCCATCAAGCTAGCTTTTTTGGGGTTAATGGCATAGGCCTGTGCTTCAAAATAAGCTTGGCCTGCTCTTAAAATATGCGTCATTCCAGGGTGTGAATCTGAAAATTGGCCTGCATAAATCGCAGCGCTATCATATTTAGAAAACTCCATAAAAGCCCGCATCAATTTTTCTAAAGCAAGCGCTTGGCTAGCTTCCGTTTTTGCCGACTCTAAGGAAGATTTTAACCCAGCAATTTGCTTTTGTTGACCTGGGGTCAACGGCTCTGCATGTGTTTCTTCCGTTTTGGACGAATCTATTTCCGTATTTTTACCATTCGCGTCTCGATTGGCACCCCCATTCGCGGTGGTTTCCGTTTTTGCACTTACATTTCCCTTTGGTAATTGAGAAATAAGGGCAATCAACCCAAGTCCAATAAATAAAATAATCGCAAGCGTTTTATTCATTTTAAAAGACCTCAAAAAGAGTATTCTCCTTATTTAGCAGGGTCAGTGCTCGTTTTTATTTGTTCTACAAAAACCTTAGCTGGTTTAAAGCTAGGTACATAGTGCTCCTCAATGGTGATCGAAGTATTTTTTGAAATATTTCGAGCAATTTTTCTAGCCCTTTTTTTATTGATAAAACTTCCAAACCCACGAACATAAATGTTTTCTTGGTTGGCCAAATTATCTTTTACTACTTGGAAGAAATTTTCTAACGTTTCAGAAACATCTTTTTTGTCAATCCCTGTTTTGCTGGAAATCTCAGCAATTACATCTGCCTTAGTCACGGTAATTAATGCGTTAAATTCAAAATAATTAAATCCTTCTGTTGTAAAAGGGACACAAAAGTAATGCTTTTCTTTAAGAGAGGCAAGTGTTTAGTCGGAATAAAATGATTTTTTTCAATCTTACGATATTATAGCGAAATGAGGAAATCTTGTATCTTTGATTTTTACATGTCAAAGCTTTTGCAACACCCTTTTTCAGAAACGATCATTACTTGGTATTCTAAAAACGCCCGTGAATTACCGTGGAGAAAAACGAAAGACCCATATGTAATCTGGTTGTCGGAGATTATACTCCAACAAACCCGCGTGGCACAAGGATTGCCCTATTTTCATCGACTTTTAGAAGCATTTCCGACCGTTTTAGATTTGGCTAACGCCGATGAAGATTATTTATTTAGGTTGTGGCAAGGCTTAGGGTATTATAGTCGGGCTAGAAACTTGCACAAAACAGCAAAATTTGTTGCTGAGGCGGGCGGTAAATTTCCATCTACTTATGCCGAATTGATAAAATTACCTGGAATAGGGCCATATACGGCTGCTGCTATTGCATCTTTTGCCTTTGATGAACCTAAGTCGGTGGTTGATGGCAATGTCTTTCGAATCCTTGCACGGTATTTTGGTGTGGAGGTTGATATTTTACATGCATCTGCTCGAAAAACGTTTACGGATTTAGCGGATGAGTTGATTCCAAAACATCAACCGGCTATTTTTAATCAAGCCATTATGGAATTTGGGAGCTTGCAATGTTCCCCTTCTCCCACATGTTCAACTTGCCCTTTGCAATTCACCTGTGTCGCATTTTCAAAAAATCGAGTGCAATCGTTGCCCGTAAAGTCAAAGAAAAAGAGTCAAAAAGAACGTTTTTTTGCTTATTTCATCATTGAAAAAAATGGGAAAATATGGGTGCGCCAACGAGCTTCCAAGGATATTTGGCAAGGACTTTGGGAGTTTTACCTGAATGAGTTGCCTCATTTTCAATCATTAGAGGAAATAGTACAGAATGACATTATGCTTGCAGAACTATGTAAGCAAAGTGTCATTACGTCTTTGGTTTCTCCCCCGACACATTTATTAAGCCATCAGAAAATATTTTGCCTGGCTTGGCATGTCCAAGTTAATGATCATTTTAAGGTCCCAGAAAATGATCAGTTTCGATGGATAGAGCCCCAGGACTTCACTAATTTGGGAAAACCGGTATTGCTTTTAAATCTGATAACTGATAATTTAGAATTGAAGAATTTGTTTTAACTTAAACAAAATTACCTTTATAGCGGACAAGGGTTTTTGTCTACCTAACTCAAAAAAATCAATATTATGGCAGGTGTAAACAAAGTGATTATTCTAGGTAATTTAGGAGGAGATCCTGAAGTAAGAGCGCTTCCTAGTGGCGTAAAAGTGGCTAATATCAACATTGCTACTTCCGAATCCTATACGGGTAAGGATGGTCAGCGAGTGGAACAAACAGAATGGCACCGGGTAGAATTATGGGATAATTTGGCCACCATCGCTGAGCAATATTTAAAGAAAGGAAATCAAGTATACATTGAGGGTAAAATTCGTTCGGAAGAATGGCAAGACAAATCGGGGGCTACGATGCGTGGTTACCGCATTCGGGCCACATCCATGAATTTGATTGGCAGTAAAAATGATCGGCCATTAGGCGATTCTCCAGAACCTAGGCCTAAGCCAGAAGCTGTTTCTTTAGGGGAATCTTCTACTAACGGAAATGCTTTTCCACCCATGATGGCAGAAGGA
>CANIYB010000033.1 GCA_947471105.1 Cytophagaceae bacterium | reverse complement strand
TCTCCTTTGTGAATCACAATCTCTTTAAACATCGGATCCGTATGGAAGTATGCTTGCCATTCCAAGATTAAGAAATTCGGTACCGATGCACACACGTGACAAGCTGCCATCGCTCCCAAAAATGAAGAAACCATATGCGGCGCAAAAGGCACATAATACAAGTTTGATAAATTCGCAATGCGCTGACCTTCGCCCAAACCACCCGCTTTTTGCAAGTCTGGCATGATGATGTCCACAGCACCTATTTCCAACATCTCCCTAAATCCATAAGCTAAATACTGGTTTTCACCCGCACAAATTGGCGTGGAAGTGGAGTCCGTAATTTTTTTATAGGCCTGGATATTCTCAGCCGGAACAGGTTCCTCAAGCCACATTAAATTTAATGGCTCCATCATTTTTGCTACTTTCTCACCCGTAGGTGCGTCGTATTTTCCGTGCATATCCACGCATATATCCACATCGGGACCCACTTGCTTTCGGGCAGCGGCGATTTGCTCATACATCCTTCTTAATTCAGCCGGATTTGCTGTCCAATTATATGCGTCGTACTTATTGGGATCATTCGCTTGATCTATGTCAAATTTGATGGCATTAAATCCCATATCCACCGCCTTCTGAGCCGCATCTGCAAAGTCAGAAGGTTTAGGTAATTTGGTTTGATATAAGGCCGTGTCCATATACACACGGATTTTATCCCTGAATTTTCCACCTAATAATTGGTATACCGGTAAACCCAAAGCCTTTCCAGCCAAGTCCCAAAGAGCACTTTCCACAGCCGTCAAAACGGCTACGTACATGCCCGACTGAGCACCCGCGAAAAATCCACTTTTGCGAATATCCTCAAATAAACGATGGACATTTAAAGGGCTTTTGCCAATGATCCTTTGGCCCATCATTTTGACTAAATGATAAGTTCCCGGAGTGGCATCCGCACCTTCTCCCACCCCATAAATACCTTGATTGGTAAAAATTTTAACATACAAGTGGTAGCCTCCTCGGATATACCCACATTTAATGTCCGTGATTTTCAAGTCAGCTGGGGCCGACATTTTTGGATTATCACTGATGGCCTCTTCATAACGACCACCCCAGTGAAACATGGACCCGGACATTATGGCGCCTGCAGCCAAAGAACCATTTTTAAAAAACTCTCTTCTATCTGATTTATTTTTCATTTTCATCTATTTTTTACCAAGTCCTACCTTTCAAAAATTCTTGTATTTGAGCCTTAGGGACTGGCAATTTGTCTATTTTGTCATTTAACCATTTGGAGAAGTCCTTTTCGATTTCCTCGCTCCAGCGATTGTCAATTTGGCCTGGAGTATATTTTTGCTCACGTAAACGCTGATGCCCAAACATATCCCTCAAACGAACAATTTCAGAGGTCTTTACCACTTTTTCCAATAAATGTGGGGGTATGAAAATCACTCCGCCATCTCGACCTAACACCACGTCACCTGGAAGAACCGTTGCTTTCCCGATACGGGTCGGCGTATTTATTCCCACCAATGTAGTGTTCAACTCGCCATCTGGATTGTTTAAATGATGAGAAGGATGATAGGTGCGAAAAAAGGAGGTGAATCTACCTAGTTCCTTTAAGCCATTGATGTCACGAACAGCCCCATTATACACAATGCCATTACCTGTTTTAGCATAGATGGAATTTCCCAAATTATCGCCGATCGTCGGACCATCTTCGTGTGCACCAAATTGATCTACCACATAGACATCGCCTTTTACGAGCATGTCAATAGGCCAGGAATTTTGAGATTTGATTCTTCCGTCTTTGGTATGACCTCGGTCGTCAATCACCCGTTGGATATCTGGTCGTCCCGGCATAAAAGTTGCGGTTAGCGCACGCCCCACTAACACACTATCGGGGTTTATGGTTTGCCAACCGTCTTCATAGTTATGCTTAAAGTTTGCATTTTTCAATACAGCCCAGGCCTCCTCCAATGTAACGGACTTGAGCCTTTGCAGGAGCGCATCAGAAACTTTTGGTCGACCATCAGCAAAGCGTTCCCCATTCCACAAAGGAGTCAAAAAAAGCATTTCTTCCTTGGAAATTTGTTGGCCCCACGCGAACGTCGACACCATTAAAAGTGCGAAAATTCCGATTATTTTTTTCATCCGGATTACCAATTTTTATCTTTCAAAATCTTAGCTAACTCGGCTTTGGACATTGGACGCTTGTCAGGATTTTCATCAGCCCATTTAACAAAATCAGCCTTGATATCATCCGTCCATTTTTGATCTATTTGCCCTGGAGTATATTTTCCTTGCTTCAAACGTAAGTGACCAAAAGCATCTGTCATGCCAATAAACTCAGCGGTCGAAATTACTTTTTCGGCCAAATGAGCAGGAATAAAAATAACACCTTCTCTTTTTCCTAAGATCAAATCACCAGGCATCACCGTGGCGCGACCAATGCGAATAGGGTAATTAATTCCCGTAAGCATTTCATTCTTAATGAAAGAAGGATCCACTCCGCGCACAAAACCTACAAAACCATCAATGGCCTCAAGACCTTCTAAATCACGGATACCGGCGTCAAATACAACACCCGTTTTGGATTTTGCATAAATCGAGTTTCCTAAATTATCGCCGATCAACGTACCGTCAATAATCTTGCCGTAGCCATCCGCTACATACACATCATTTTCTTGCAATAAATCGATAGGCCAAGAATTAGAAGAACCTTTACGATTTTCTGATTTCCCCTTTTCCATGATGGGCGTATTGACATCGGGACGCATAGGCATGTATTGCGCGGTAACTACTCGGCCAGCAAGCGGCTTGTTGGGATTAATGATTTGCCAGTTTCCTTCGAATTGACTTTCATATCCTTCGCCACGCATGACGCCCCAAGCTTCTTCAATCGAAATATTGGCTAATCTTTTCACTAAATCATCTGAAACTTTTGGACGACCATCCGGGAAACGCTCACCCTTCCATTGTTGGGAGTAAGTCATAATCATCTCTTTCGGCATTTGAATGTTTTGTCCGAAAGACATAAATGAAAGGCTGATGGCCAAATAAAAAATTATGATTGCTTTAATTTTCATGATATAAATAGGTTTATGTGTAGATAAAAAAGGGTGATGCGAACATCACCCTTGTAAAATTTAAGACCAATCACGATCCCATGAATCAATTTTAGTCCAATCGTCAGTAGGGGCAAAAAACATTTCACCTGATTTTAAGTGTGCTTTTACAACCTCTTCATTCAATTCGACACCTAATCCTGGCTTGTCTGGAACTTTGACAAAACCTTTGTTGAAGATTGGCTTATCGATTCCCGTCACTAAATCCTCCCACCAAGGAATATCCAATGAATGGTGCTCAAGTGCAACAAAATTCTCAGTTGCCGCTGCGCAATGAATATTAGCCATGAAACAAATCGGAGAACCGGCAAAGTGCATCGCCATAGGAACTCCTTTTTCCTCCGCATAATCACCTATTTTCTTCGTCTCCAAAATACCTCCTGAACTCGCTAAATCGGGATGAATCATATCTACCGCATGTGCGTCGATCAACTTAATAAATTCTTCTTTCAAGTAAATATCCTCGCCGGTTAACGTTGGCGTATTGATCGCCTCGGTAATTTGACGCCATTGATCTGTAAATTGCCAAGGCACCATATCTTCTAACCAAGCTAATTGGTATTTCTCCAACGCATTCCCTAAACGAATCGCTGTATTTACATCAAAATGTCCAAAATGATCCGCTGAAAGTGGCGTATCATACCCGATAACACCTCGTACTTTGCCAACATAATCAGCTAAATACTCAATCCCTTTATCGGTTACTTGAATTCGTGTAAATGGATGTTTTGTCCAGCTATATGAACGAGCATTACCTTTCGCAGATGGGTTGTTCCCCCATTGTTTTGTTAAATCCCAATTCTTTCCACCCACTAAAGTCCCTGGAATATTAGCTAAAAGTTGAATACCAAAATCCATTTTCAAGAAAGTCAAACCTAAAGATTGACGTTCCTTCATTTTCTTAGCAAATTCAGCTGGATCTTCAACCTCAGGAGTATCGCCATAAATTCGAATTTCATCTCGGTATTTACCTCCTAGCATTTGGTACACAGGAACGCCAAAAGCCTTTCCCGCTAAATCCCAAAGTGCCATCTCCACCCCACAAACACCCCCGGCAGCTCTTCCTTGACCTCCAAATTGCTTGATGATTTTGAAAATCTTCTCTACATTACATGGATTTTGTCCAACCAATCTGCTTTTAAGCATCATGGCATATTTAGGACTTGCGCCATCGCGGACTTCACCCCAGCCAACTAGCCCTTGATTTGTATCGATTCGAATCAAGGGACAAATCATAGGAGCTTTGTCAATCACAGCAATACGCACATCTGTGATTTTAAGTGCAGAAGGATTACTCGATTTGTTAACTTTCTGAGTAATGTATTCCATTTCCTTTTCAGGATCATGATCAAAAATCATCCCCAATGACAATCCGCCTAAGGCAGAATTACGAAGGAAATTTCTTCTTGAGTTTTCTTGGGCTTTGGCTTTATCCTCAGCTCTAAAACGTTTTACAAAATCTTTCATATGTTATAGGTTTAAATATTCTTATTTATGCCACCAAACTTTGGTATCCAAATCATCAGCCCCTTGGTTCGCTATGGCTCCTTTTACATTCACTGAATTCACAGAAATTTCAGAGTTTGGATAGGTTAAGCGATTGATAAAATCACCTTTAATCGCTTTGCCAGGGAATGGATTCGCAGTTAATTTAGGGAAACCTGATCTACGGAAATTGGCAAATGCCTCAGGTCCGTTTAAGAAACTTGAGATCCAATATTGCGTATTTATTTGCTCCAAGGCCGTAGTTGCGCTAAATGGATTTGCAGCTAAATAAGCATCCGCAGCACTCGTAGAAACCACTGAATTAGCATCCATTTCGCTTACTTGGTCCATGTGTGCTTTTACACCCGCATCAAAATAATCCTTAGCATTTCCAGAAACCCAACCTTTCGTTATGGCTTCAGCTATTAATAAATTCGTTTGTGAAGCCGTAAGTAAATAAGCACGAGCCGTTGTTTTATTCATACGAGTTCTGTCTGCTTGACTGAAATCATAAAAACTAGCTAAGCCTAATGATTTTACAGGTCCACTGATCGAAGAGTTGTCATAGCCAAAAGGCATTCCTATTTGAACCGCAGGATCAATAACTGCCTTAGCAGCAGTTTGTTGAGTTCCAGAAGTAGCTCCCACGTACCGTACGGCGATTGACTTTAATCTAGGATCATTTGTTTTCTTTAGGTAATCAACGAATGGTGCGGCCAAGTAAAAGTTGTTGGCTTCTGTAGCGTTTAACAATTGGCCTATGCTATTTAAGTAATTCGCATCGTGGCGGATAATTACGTTATCTGCGTTGCTGGTGATAACACCGCCGGCCACAGCTTTGGCAACTAACGATTGTGCTTGAGTTGCGTCTACTTTTGACAAGCGCATTCCAACACGAAGCAAAAGTGAATTCCCAAACTTCTTCCATTTAGCTACATCTCCTCCAAAAAGTACATCCGCTGTCTCTCTAGTTTTAGCAGCATCTAAAGCCGCTACAGCATCAGAAACATCCTTAATAATTCCTGCATATACAGCTTGTTGTTTATCATATTTAGGATAAACCATTTGGTCCGTATAACCCTTTCCCGCTTCTGTATAAGGAATATCACCGTAGGTATCCGTTAACACTAAAAAGGCATAGGATTGTAAAATTTTAGCCATATTAACCAAGTTTGTTCTTGAAGGATCTTTGGTTGTGGCAATCACATCATAGGTGTTTCGAATCACCGAACGGTAATAGCGCTGCCAAATTTGCTGCGTATTATCACGGTTATCTTGATTGAAATTCGCCCCTGTTAATACTCCCGAGTTTGGAGAAACGATTTGTTGGACTATCCCCATTTCATACACTACCGTACCAGAAGGAGGGGTGGTATTGACAATGGCGTTATTTAATGCAAAAACAGGATTAATGGCTACAGCCGCTGTTTTATTTACATTCATCTCATCAAATCCGGCATCACAAGCATTGAGTCCTATTAACCCACATGCTGAAAATAAAATTATTGCTATCTTTTTCATATTATTTTTCGTTTAAAGCGAACTAAAATTTAACATTCAAATTAAATCCTAAACTTCTAGTCGTTGGCAATCCAGTTGATTCCATCCCCACCAAGTTATCTGAAGAATATCCAAATGACTCAGGGTCAATGTTATCTACGTATTTTTTGAGCATTAATACATTATTAGCAACAAAGCTCAATTTGATTCCTTTTATTGGAGATTTCGGGCTTAAGTACTTGGTGAAATCATATCCCGCGGTAATTTGACGTAGTTTCCAATATCCACCATCATACACCACTGGCTCGATTAATGCTTGAGAACGAATTACTTCCCAATACGGTTGGATTCCAGCCTTAACTGTGTTTTGTCCACCTTGTTCGTTGACACCCACGCCAACAATCCCATCTCTACCTTCCAAGGTCATCTTATGTAATCCTTCACGAACTAAGTTGAAGTTGGTTCCAGAAAGCATCATATTCCCTAATTTGAAATCGATCAAGGCTGACAATGAAATTCCCTTGTAGTTAAATGTGTTTGTGAAACCACCCACATATTTAGGAATTGCACTTCCAAAAGAAATCAAATCTGGAGTTCTAATGGCGATACCATTGGCCCCGAAAATCTTATTTCCACTTGCATCGCGCTTGAAACCAAAGCCATAGATCTGACCCATTTCTTGGCCTACCACCTGACGTAATTCTCCATTAAACACGTGAGTTCCCACCGTAATTCTTTCTCCTGGCTTGTCGGTTAATAAACTTAAAACCTTAGTCGTGTTATAAGAACCGTTCAAGGTTAAATCCCATTGGAAATCCTCTGTTTTGATAGGCACCAAATTCAATAACATTTCAAAACCTTTGTTCTCACTTTGCCCACTGTTAATTAAAGAGTTGGTAAAACCAGAAGCATCAGAGATTTGAGCAGAAACGATTTGGTCGCTGGTCAATTTCTGATATACGGCCATATCTAAGGTTACGCGGCTATTGAACATTTTTAGTTCTAAACCGATTTCAGACTCGCGTGTTCTCATTGGTTTCAAACCTGCATTTGGCACCACGTTTCCTTGTCCACCACCAATCGGCTGCAATGCTCCGGATGGATTAGCAAATAAGTTGGAGTTAATTCCATAAAACAAATTATTTGAATAAGGCGAAACGTCTGTATCCGATCCCACTTCTGCCACAGCAGCTCTTAATTTACCAAAGGTCAACCAAGAAGGCATATTGTCAAAAGCTTGCGAGAATACATAACTACCCGAAACGGATGGATAGAAAATGCTTCTATTTGCTGGTGAAAGAGTTGAGAACCAGTCGTTACGTGCGGTTACATTCAGGAATAAATAATTTCTAAATGAAATTTCACCTGATCCGTACACTGAATTTACTGATCTTTCACTCAAACCATAAATCGGATCCTTCACACGGCCATTCATGACAGTATATAAATCTCTAACCACAAAATCCACGACTTGTGTACTATTCAAATCCGAGCGGCGATACATTTGATTACCACCCGCAGTTAAGTTAAAATCAAAATCACCAAAAGACTTAGTAGCCGAAATCAAGATATCGGTATTGGTTTCTCTAAATCTTCTAGATTCCTGTGTAAATGTTCCATTCACAAAACCTGCAGGCGCTGGTCCTAGAGAAGCATGCCCAGTAGGGAAGTTGTTAAAATCTTGATCACGAGACCAGTAATCCTGACCTACACGACCTTGAACAAATAACCAAGGAAGAATATTGTATTTGGCTGAAATATTTCCAAAGATCCGGTCCCTTCTAATGTTTTGAAATTGCTTCTTCAATGTGAAGTAAGGATTTGTTCTATTTTTAAAACGAGAATACACATACTCATCACCGTTCGCATCTAGCATCTTTTGCTCTAACAAATCAAAAGGCATCGAGTTAGCCATATTGTAAACAGCTGTTGGGATCGAGTTATCTTGATTCGCGATGTTAGGTGGGTTTTTATTGTATTCATTAGAATAGTTGACATTTCCTGCTACGGAAAGCTTAGAGGAAAGATCATAAGCAAATCCAAAGTTGATCGTTTTTCGATTAAACGTATTGTTTGAAACAATTCCGTTATTATCCATATTGGAAATAGACATGTTAAATCCTCCTTTGTCGCTATTGCTAGCAATGCTTACGGTATTTGTCAAGTTCATACCTTTGACGAAAAACTTATTAATACGATCATATACAGGAACATAAGGAACTGTAACCCCATCAAACAATACCTGGGTCATCCCTGGCTGAAATTTCTCACCAAAAGACCACTGACCTGAAGTTGGGTTAGCGGAGGTAGGACGAACCCCACTTTCTCCTTGGCCATACTCATATTGAAAATCAGTAAAGTCCAAAGGTGTCTCATTCGTGTAATTCATATTATAAGAAACTCCGATTCCTTTTGTTTTGCCTCTCGACTTAGTTGTGATCATTAAAACACCATCCTTTGCACGAGAACCATATAAGGCAGCAGCTGTTGCGCCTTTCAAAACTGTCATGGACTCAATGTCGTCTGGGTTTACACTTGACAAACCATCACCCCCATCCGAAGTATTTCCACCTCCACGAACCCCAATTGAGTTATCGGAAGCGTTATTACCTGGATTTGTTCCAAAGTTAGTATTATCGATAGGCACCCCATTAATAACAATCAAAGGCGAGTTTTGACCAGAAAAAGAAGACTGACCCCTGATTCGAATTTTTGAAGTACCCGCAGGCCCAGTTCCTAAAGAAGAAATGTTTACACCGGCAATCTTACCTTGTAAAGCATTCATGAAATTAGGAGATCTATTCTCAGTAATTGCCTCAGGAGTAATGGTCGTAGTTGCATAACCTAATTTTTTTGACTCCTTTTTGATACCCAAAGCAGTAACAACTACCTCATCTAAGGCCGTTGTTTCTTCAGAAAGAGAAACATTAATCACTGATTGTGAACCAACACTTACTTCTTTTTTTACAAAGCCCACGAATGAAAAAACGAGGGTTGCATTGCTTGATGCATTAATGGAATACTTACCATTTGCATCCGTAGAGGTACCTTGAGAGGTACCTTTTACTGCAACAGAAACACCTGCAATAGCTTCATTTCCTTTTGCAGAACTGACCATTCCCGTAATTTTGGATTGGGCAAAAATCAAATTTGGCAGCATGATAGCCAAACCTAACAAGTACCTTGTTAGTTTCTTTTTGTAATTTTTTATCATAATTTTTTAAGTTTAGACCGCTAATATTCTTAATTATATTGAGAAAAAATTATATATTTCCTCGTTGGTGATTTTTATAATTTTTTTTTATAAATTTTGAGTTGTATTGTGTTATAATTTAAATTGAAGGCATAAACGATTTTGTTATCCTAAAATTTTAGTCAGTTTAATGACTAAAATTGATTGACCGAATGGATTAATTTTAATTTAATATGAAAAATTTTGTATTAACATTTCCATTTAATGATTGTAGTGCTCACTTCCCATTTATTGAGCACTTCAGCTTTCAGACTGTTGATTCAAACAAGTCCAACCCGGTCTATTTACCCCAAGGAATTGGAATTCGTATGTTCTATTTTAAAGATGGGATTTTCGAAATTAGCATTGACGGAAATAGACAAACCATGCTTCCTGGTGACTGTTTAGTCGTATGTCCTTGGGAAAATGTCGAAATTATCCCAAATCGCATCAGGCGATCATCCTTCTTTCATCTCATTATTCGAACCAAATTTTTTGATGCTGATCAAGATTTGGAATTTGGATACTGGTCTAAGATTTCAAAATATGACCAAATGGAAATTGGCGAAATTTTCAAAAACTACCATAAATTCAAAATCAATAAATCCGATTTCTTGGCCAAATTATTTGTGCAATTGACCAATGAAATATTTATCCACGAAATGAGTCAAAATGAAATGGTCATTCACATTATTGACCAAATCATGATTTTATTTGCCCGCGAAGCTCAAAAGTCTAGTTTAAAAACGACAGAAAATACAAAAGTGAGTCAGATTATTGAGCAAAATATAACGAAAGATCCATTGCATCATTGGTCTGTGTCAGAGATGGCTCAGATAGCCCAACTAGGAATTACGGCGTTTAGTGAGCGAATGAAAATGGAAACGGGTTTAAGTCCGATCAACTTTTTAATTAAAATACGCATTAATATTGCCATGAATCTAATGGCACATTTCAATTATAAAATAGGCGATATCGCCTATGAAACTGGCTTTTATTCCCCACAACACTTTTCGTTAACCTTTAAAAAAATGACGGGCGTCAGTCCGCACAAATACCGCAAGACCTATTATGAAAAACAACTTTAAATTATTATCCATCTCAGGAGCATCCATCATAATCCTTGGACTTATCTTTTCAGATTCTTCCTGGGCAGGAATTTTATGGATTATTGGCGTTGCACTAATCGCCCTCTCCACGCATACCAAAGAGTCATTGAAAGGCTTCTCTTTTACCTTATGGATCGTTGCAGCAGTAGTTTTAACGTTACAATTTCCTGACCCATTCATTGGTTATGGAGATATTAAATTCAAAATTTTGATCATCCCATTATTGCAATTGCTTATGTTTGGGATGGGGTCAACCATGGAAGTATCTGATTTCCAAGAGGTATTAAGATCGCCAAAAGCTGTGGCATTAGGCGTATTTTTTCACTTCTCCATCATGCCTTTAGTGGGCTGGAGCATTACTAAAATCTTTACATTCCCTCCAGAAATTTCTGCCGGCATCATCTTAGTAGCTTGCATGCCTTGCGGATTAGCCTCAAATGTCATGTCTTATCTTGCCAAGGCTAACGTAGCTCTTTCACTTACATTGACTTCCGTAGCAACTTTTATTGCGCCTATTTTAACTCCTTTGTTGATGAAAAATTTGGCGGGTCAATTGATCGAAATTGACCTTTATGCCATGATTTGGGAAATCAGTAAATTGGTATTAATACCGATCGTATTGGGTGTCATCTATAAGCGAGTGATTGGCGACAAATGGCCGTGGTTCCAAGAAAAATTACCGCTTATTTCCATGATTAGTATTGGTTTAATTATCATTATTATCACAGCAAATGGTCGGGATGCCTTATTATCCGTAGGTCCATTACTCGTATTAGCATGTTTCATCCAAAATATCATGGGCTTTATTTTAGGATATTGGGGTGGAAGACTAACCAAACTTCCTGAAAAAGATTGTCGAACAATCGCTATTGAAGTGGGACTTCAAAATGCAGGTCTAGCCTCTGGTTTAGCCATGGCGATGGGAAAAGTGGCGACTGTTGGGCTACCGGCAGCTATTTTTGGCCCTGTCATGAATATCAATGGGTCTAGTTTGGCCAATTATTGGAAAAATAAATAAGGGTTCATCTTAAATTTTAACCATTAAAAAGCCTGCCGACTCGTTTGAATCGGCAGGCTTTTTAAATACAAACATCGATTAGGCCAATTTAAACTCGGACGTAAAATGGAATTGAATTTCAGGATTATTGGTCTGATTCATTCGTAATATCCAATCAGATTCGGCTAAAAAGACATAATTTCCATCTTTATCTTGCGCAATGTTTTGGCCTTTTAAACGAACAAACTCTTGTAGTTTTTTGGGGTCATCGGAGGTAATCCAACAAGCCTTTGTGACTGACATGCCGTCAAAGCGGCATTTAGCACCATATTCATGCTCCAGCCGGTATTGAATTACTTCATATTGAAGTTCTCCCACCGTTCCCACAATCTTACGATTTCCTAACTGGGGTTGTGTGAAGAGTTGGGCTACACCCTCATCGGTCAATTGGTCAATACCCTTTTCCAATTGTTTTGATTTCATCGGATCAAGATTCATTAATTCCTTGAATATTTCCGGTGAAAAACTTGGAATTCCTTGATAATTAAGGATTTCTCCTTCGGTCAACGTATCGCCAATTTTAAAATTACCGGTATCATATAAACCGATTACATCTCCAGGAAAACCCTCTTCCACGACCTCCTTATCCTGTGCCATGAAATTATACGGATTGGCAAAACGCACATTTTTCTTCAATCGAATATGTTGGTAAAAAGTATTCCGATGAAATACCCCTGAACAAACGCGTAAAAAAGCAATTCGATCCCTATGTTTAGGGTCTAGATTTGCATGAATTTTAAACACAAAACCGGTGAATTTTTTCTCTTGAGGATCCACAATCCGAATATCCGTTCCGCGGGCTTGCGTAGGTGGAGCAATTTTAGTGAACGTGTCAAGCAATTCTTGAATGCCAAAATTATTCACCGCAGAACCAAAAAACACAGGGGCTAAATCCCCGGATAGATAATCGGCCCGATCAAAAGGCTCGTAAACTCCTTCGATTAATTCTACATCATCACGCAATTGAGCCGCATCTCGGTCACCTACGCGGGCATCCAACTCGGCCGTCGAAATATCCACAGAAACTACATTCTTTTCAATCTTAGTTTTATTCGCCGAAAACAAATTTAAAGAGCGATCCAATAAATGATAAACCCCTTTGAAGTTTTGACCCATATTAATGGGCCATGTCAACGGGCGAACGGATATCCCTAATTTTTGCTCCAGCTCATCCAATAAATCAAATGGGTTTCTACCCTCACGATCCATTTTATTGATAAAAATGATCACCGGCGTTTTGCGCATGCGACATACTTCCATCAACCTTTCCGTTTGTTCCTCCACCCCTTTTACGCAGTCGATCACGAGAATAACTGAGTCCACAGCCGTGAGTGTCCGATAAGTATCCTCCGCAAAATCCTTGTGACCCGGCGTAT
The DNA here is from genome assembly GCA_947471105.1 of Cytophagaceae bacterium. Lineage (GTDB taxonomy): Bacteria > Bacteroidota > Bacteroidia > Cytophagales > Spirosomataceae > Aquirufa. Next base: position 647 of record CANIYB010000033.1, on the reverse strand, counting down.
CTAAGATATTTATTTTAACCTGATTGTATTCAAAAGTCATGACCGAAGTAGCCACAGAAATACCTCTTTGGCGCTCAATTTCCATAAAGTCGGACGTAGCGCCCTTCTTAATTTTATTTGACTTCACTGCACCAGCCGTTTGGATCGCTCCTCCAAAGAGAAGCAATTTCTCCGTCAATGTGGTCTTGCCCGCATCCGGGTGAGAAATAATCCCAAAGGTTCTCCGTTTCGCTATTTCAGTTTCAATCTGACTCATTCGATATACATTATAAAATCAAGGTGCAAAAATACGCCAAAATCCATTGGATTAAAAATACATTTTAATAGATAAAATTCTTGCTGTCTAAAAGAATATCAACCTTTTGATAAAATAAAATTCAAACTTAAATCCCCACTTAATTCTATTTAGATTTAAAGATGAAGTATTATTTATTTATAGATGAAACTGGTGATCATGGTTTAGCGAAAATCGATATTAATTTTCCAATTTTTCTTCTAAGTGGAATACTCATTAAGACAAATGACTTAATTCACCTAGAGCTATTATTAACAAAATTTAAAATAAAATATTGGTCAACAGAGTCCCTAATTCTCCATTCCAGAGAAATTCGAAAGTGCTCAAATGAATACAAAATTTTATTGAATGA
>CANIYB010000032.1 GCA_947471105.1 Cytophagaceae bacterium | reverse complement strand
TCCAAGCAATTCCGCACCTATTGTACCATTAGACCATATGTTAAGAGGAGAAGTGAATGATTTAGTCATCATGCGAAGTTCTTGGACAGACAAATTTGCCACTTGGATTGGCATTAAATCAGGTACCAATAGTTCCAACCATTCCCATTTAGATCTAGGTAGTTTCGAATTAGACGCGGGGGGCGTTCGTTGGGCCAAAGATCTGGGCTCCGACGACTATAACCTAGACGGATATTGGACCATGGGCGTCGGCGGCAAAAGATGGTCCTATTATAGACTTGGTTCATTAAGTCACAATGTGCCTATTTTAGGAAATAAAAACCAATACGAATTAGCCAAAGCTACCTTTTCTAGTACCTCATTAAATGTGTCTGAACCTAATGCCATCTTAGATTTAAGCCAGGCTTATCGCGATTATTCGAGTAAATCTACCCGAAAAATAAGCCTAATAAACAACCGAAAAGACGTATTCATCGAAGATGATTTTGTAATTAAGTCGGCAACAGAAGTCGCCTGGGGAATGACAACGGATCAGTCGATTGAGATTTTACCTAGCGGAAAAGCCATTCTCAGAAATGCGACGATCACAACAAAAACATTGGAAGCTGAAATCATCAGTCCTACGGGTGCAAAATTCACGATTGAATCGGCTAGTAAATCGGCACCCGAAAAATTAAACACGGGAACGCAAAGGCTAATGGTCAGGATTGCCAATCAAACAGGAAATGTTAAATTGCAAATAAAACTAAGCCCTAAAGGCTAAAACTAAACCTCCAATTTATGAAAAAACACTTGCTCTATGTAAGCCTAATTTTGATTTCTGCTTTGGCAGAAGCACAAGTAACTCCTCGTAATTTTTTAGCGAAAGCCTTCAGTAAAGAAATGGTGCAAAAGGCGCTCATTTCGCAAAAAGACTATAAACCATATCCAAAAACAAGGGCTGAATGGGTCAATATCATCCCTGAAGATGAGCAAAAACAAATCATCAAAAGAGCTGAATCGGTTTTAAATAAGCCTGTTCCAGTGATTGATGCTACACTTTTGATGGAATATGTTCGATCAGGAGATCGAGAGGAGCATGGTAAAATTTCATTTGGCAAACGAAATAGTCTCATGGAACTTGTGATCGCTGAGACGCTGGAAGACAAAGGTCGTTTTACTGAAAAAATCATGAATTATGTCTGGTCCATTTGTGAAGAGACCTATTGGGGAGTTCCCGCACACTTGTCGGTCCAAAAAGCGAGAAGTGGAATGCCGGATGCTGAGGACCCAACGGTCGATTTATTTGGGGCAGAAACGGCCGTGGGCCTAGCGCTGACCGACTATTTTGTGGGGGACAAATTGGATAAAATTTCTAAGCTTTTACGTAAACGAATTTACTTCGAGGTCAATAAAAAAATCCTAACACCCATTTTAGACCAAGATCGGTATGGCTGGTTAAGTAAAACACGTGCCGTAAACAACTGGAACCCATGGATCATTTCTAATGTGATGTTGGCCAATTTACTTTTGGAAAAAAATGAAGCTACTCGGCTTTCACATGTATACACCCACATGAACTACTTAGACCTATACTTTAATGGATTAGGAGATGATGCAGGTTGTGATGAAGGTCCATCGTATTGGTTTGCCGCGGGAGCAAGTGCCTTTGATGCACTCCAAGTATTGGCTTCGGCGACCAATGAAAAATGTGAAATTTACAAAGAGCCGTTCATTCAAAAAATGGCTTCATATGTATATAAGATGCATATTTCCAATGACTACTTTGTGAATTTTGCTGACGCAGATCCTACCTTGAAACCGGATGGCATCATGCTCTATCGCTTTGGTAAGGCGCTAAATGATGCTCCTTTGATGGCTTTTGGTCAGTGGGCTACCCAAAATTTTGATCCGGCCATCAGTATGACAGGATATCAAAAACACCGACATCTTTGGAATTTAATGGCTTTTAGTTCCATGCCGAAGGAAAAAATAGCTCATCCGGAGCTTGGCGACTATTGGTTTAATGACATCCAAGTCGTGACCGCGCGACATAAAGACTTGTTTTTTGCGGCGCATGGCGGACATAATGCTGAGTCTCATAACCATAATGATGTGGGTGATTTTGTCTATTATGCCAAAGGCGAACCTATTATTATCGACGCAGGCCGAGGAAACTACACGGCTAGGACTTTTTCTGCGCAACGTTATTCGCTTTGGTTTACTCAATCTGAATACCACAATTTACCATTTATTAATGGCGTAGGCCAAAAAGCAGGTCGGGAGTTTGAAGCTAGCGCAGTAAGTAATTTTATGAATGAAAAAGCGGCGGGAATGTCCTTAGATTTAGCGAAAGCCTATCCAGCGGAAGCAGGAATTAAAACTTGGAAACGAACTTTGCAATTGAATAAAGTGAAAGGCCAGGTTGAAATTAAAGATCAGTTTGAGCTTTCTGAAAATAAGCAAGGGGTCCAACAAGCCTTCATGACGTTGTGTACGATCGATTCTTCTACACCGGGGAAATTAAATTTGACGACAAGTACGGGAGATAAACATGTACTGACGTATGAAGCTAAAAAATGGACCATGGCGGTGGATCTTCCTTCGACTGATGGACCCGAGTATAAAAGCTTTAAAACAAAGTGGGCAAATAGACCTGTTCAAAGAATCATTTTTACATCAAAAGAAAAAGGATTACAAGGAAATTATCAATTTACGATCCAGTAAATTTCAAAAATATTGCTCAAAAGGTGTTGCGTTTGAAATCGCAACACCTTTTTTTATGGGAATAATACAATTAATAATTTTCCATCAAATCAAATTTCGACTCCTTTAAATAAACCTATTTTCGGTTTTAAAAGATACATTCTCGCTAAATCTTTTTCTGCAAACGTTACCGTAAACGTTTACATAAAAAAAAGTACCTAATTCTTTTGGGTTTAAACCTACAAATCAGTATCATTATTTAAGGATACTTTTTAATTTAACCAATTTCAAAATGTCCTATATTAATTAAATCCTAAAAAAACTTTTGATGAAAAAAACTTACCCCATGAAACACAGGGTAGCTCGATGGAGCATCCTATTAGCTATGGCCTTTGCAATGCCATTGTTTTACACGCTAGGTTCAACGAACCTCAATGCAGTTGCAGCATCCAAATTAACCGGAACTGTAACCGATGAAAACGGAGCTGGAATGCCCGGAGTTACGATTGCCAAAAAAGGCACATCCTCTGGAGCAAATTCAGATGTTAATGGAAAATATTCGATTGACGTAAATCCTGGTGATGTTTTAGTTTTCTCTTTTGTAGGCTATAAGTCTCAAGAAGTTAAAATTGCCAATCAATCTGTTCTAAATATCCAATTAGCTGTAGACGCTAAATCCTTGGAAGAAATTGTCGTTACGGGTTACGGAAATCAAAAAAAGAAGGACTTCTTAGGTTCATCAGCTTCCATTAAATCAGCAACGATTCAAGAAATGCCGGTGGTCAGTGTAGAATCTGCGATGCAGGGAAGAATGACGGGAGTTCAGGTACAACAAAGTTCTGGTCAACCCGGTGCAGGTATTTCCATTCGTGTGCGTGGAGTAACATCCATCGCAGGGGGGAATGAGCCACTTTTTGTGATCGACGGGGTACCTCAATACAACAATGACAATCGAGCTATGAACGGAATGTCCTCGTTTAATGCGAGTGATATCGAAAGTATTGAAGTATTAAAGGATGCATCTGCCACAGCCATTTATGGTTCAAGGGGAGCGAATGGTGTGGTTCAAATTACGACTAAAAGTGGCAAGGCGGGTGTGAGTCGTGTAACTTACGAATCCACTTATACCAATCAAATCATCCAAAGAAAATTGAACTTGATGAATGGAGTTCAAATGATTGATTTTATTAAACAATATTACACAAATTCAAATCTTGCACTTCCTGCTGAGGTGACGAATGCGACGAATGCTGAGACTGATTGGCAAGACCAGGTTTTACGCTCTGCCATGCAGCAAAATCATACCTTAAGCTTTTCAGGTGGTAATGATAAAACACAGTACTATGTTTCTGGAAACTATTTAGATCAGCCAGGAATTATCAAGGGATCTGACTTCAATAGAGGATCCATGCGATTCAATTTAACTTCTCAGTTGAATTCAAGAATTAGTTTAAGAACCTATATGACTGCATCTAGAACTGTTTCTAATGGATTCTCTGCGTCAGATAACTCGCCAACCCGATATACAGGTAAAAACGGAGTAGGTGCCATGGTATTAGCGTCTCCTACTGTTCCTGTTTACAATCCAGATGGAACTTATGGAAATCCTAGACCTTTTTCATTTAGTGGAATCGACGTTGAAAATCCATTAGCATTCACGAAGGAATCATTAGATCGCAATACTGTGGTTCGTTTTCAAGGGGGTATGGATTTCAATATTAAAATTGCCGAAGGATTAGTCAATACTACCCGATTGGGAGGTGATTATTTTTCTGCGCGTGCGGATTTGTATTTCCCAATTGTGTTAGCCCAATTAAGTTCTGGGGTGGGTATAGGCCAATTAACAACCACAAGCTCGTTAAATGTAGTGGCTGAAGATTATTTAGAATACAAAAAGAAGTTTGGCGATTTGGAGTTTGAAGGTATCGTTGGGGGTTCAATTCAGTCGGCCCAACAAGACATCATTAATTTATTAGGATCAAAATACATTTCAGATGATTTGAAAAATTATAACTTTGCCGCTGCGGGATCGGTTTCTAAACCGGTCACTGATATCGTCACAAACCGCTTAGTTTCAGGTTTTTCAAGGGTACGTTTAAACTTCAAGGATCGCTATTTGTTTACGGCCAGTATTCGTAGAGATGGTGCTTCCGTATTTAGTAAGAATAAGAAATATGGTACTTTCCCTTCGGTGGGTCTAGCATGGAAAGCATCTGAAGAGCCTTTCATGAAAGATGTAACGGCTATTTCAAACCTTAAAGTTCGTGCTACTTGGGGACAGTCTGGAAATCCAGCGATTCAACCTTATCAATCATTATTGGTTGGAAACGTGATCAATACCGCACAGGGTGCTGGTTCTGGTTTAGCGGTGGGATTATCTCCTACGTTGCCAAACGACAATTTGACTTGGGAAACAACAACTCAAACAAATGCTGGTTTGGATTTCGGATTCTTAAATGATAAATATCGGGTTACTTTAGATTATTATGTAAAGAACACGACATCTTTATTAGCGACGGTCCAATTGCCTCCATCTTCTGGATATAACACGATTATTGACAACGTGGGTGAAGTGGAAAACAAAGGATTTGAATTGGAAATTGGTACAGATCTAATTGCGACCAAGGATCTTCGTTGGTCAGTAGACGCCAACCTTTCCATCAACAAGAACAAGGTAGTGGCTACTAAAAATAATTTGCCATTTAGCTCAGGAAACTCTAGAATTACTCCTGGAGATCCATTATCATCTTTTTATGGACCTAAATTTACAGGGTATGGTTCAGATGGAGAAATGGCATTTTTGGATGTGAATTCTGATGGAATCATTGACGGACGTGATAACGTGTACATTGGAAATCCCTATCCATCAACCATCATAGGATTAAATACAAGCTTAAAGTATAAGCGTTTTAATTTCATGATGACTTGGTCAAGCGTTCAAGGAAATAGCATCGATAATCAAATGTTATTTACAGCGGCTACTCCTACGCCTATTTACAATCGTTCAGCGGAGATTTATACCTACTATCCAAAGCCAAAAGCTTCTAGCATTCACAGAAGATCTGATTTGTTTATTGAGGATGGATCATATATTCGTTTACGTAATATTCGTATTGATTACGCTTTGCCTTTGGGAGATACTAAGTTTATCAAGTCTGCCAATATTTATTTATCAGGTAATAATATAATTACCATAACCAATTACAAAGGATATGATCCTGAGGTGAATGCATTTAGTGGAAACTCACTCCAACAAGGGGTTGACAATGGTGCATATCCAGGTTCTAAAACGGTTACATTAGGTTTAACCGTCAACTTTTAATTCTTTAAAATTTTAAATTATTCAGGTTATGAAAAAGATAAAAAACATACAAATAATTCCCATTTTAATGATCCTCATAATGGGATCCCTTTCAAGCTGCGAGAAATTTCTAGAAGAAGTTCCTCCTGCTCGTTATCAAATTTCAACACTAAGCAAGCCTCTTTTGGATGCGTTTGTCATCGGAGCCTACGAGCCACTTTCACGTTCTCGTGGTCGTCTCTGGGAATCTACTTTAACAAGAGATATTGAAGGTTTAGCTGAGTATTGCCAATTGCCTGCTGGGGGTGGAACGAATTATATGAACTATAATTTTGAGCCTCAAAGAAATGATAATGCGGCACGATGGACTACTTTTTATGAAGCCATCGGAAAATCAAATTTGATCATTAAAGCAATCGATGATGATAAGTCACTCGCTGAAAACATCAAAGCGCCATATAAAGCTGAGGCTTATTTTGTTCGCGCCTTATGCTATTGGTGGTTGACCCGTATGCATGGCGACGTGCCATTGCGTTTATCGCCAATCGAAAATTCTGACGGAACAGCCTTACCATTAACAAGTTCCAAGACGATCATCGATCAAATCATCAAAGACTTAGCCTTTTGTGAAGCTAATTTACCTAATAAAGTCCCTGAGGCGAATACAGGTAGAGCGACTAAAGGAAGTGCAAAAATGATGCTTGCCGACATTTATTTGTGGACCAAGGATTATGCCAATGCACGTTTGAAAGCCAAAGAAGTAATCGATAATAAAGCAACCTATGGCTATGATTTAGTTAAATCATTAGAGACTTTATATTCGCCATCTACGCCTACAAATTCAGAGGAAATATTTGCCATCAAATTTTCGCAACAAAAAGCATTAGGTTCATTTTTGCCAACCTATGCGTTCGAAGGTAGAGCATTAGACGCGGGTCTAGCCGCTCGTGGAATCTCCGCATTAATGTGCCGTAACTCTCCTTTGATTAAAGATTGGGACAGAAAAGATCTACGTAGAAATTGGAATTTGATCGATACCATTACCATCAAAGGAGTTAAGGTAAAAGCCAATTTAATTCCAAGTGCCACGTACATGTTTGGTAAATTCAGAGATGGTGCTGCGCCAGAAGAAACGGCTGCTGGAAATGATTATTATTTATATCGTTTTGCTGAGGCTTATTTAATTTTTGCTGAATGTGAAAACCAATTAAATGGTCCAACACAAGCTGCATATGACGCGGTAAACCAAGTGCGTAGAAGAGGATATGGAGTAGACTTAGCTAAGTCGAGCACTTTGGCTGACTTTCCTACGGGATTATCCAAAACAGCTTTTGACGATTTAATTTTCCAAGAAAGAGGATATGAGTTTATCTATGAGTGTAAAAGATGGTGGGATATGGTGAGAACTGGCCGTGCCGATGCCGTAGCGAAAGCTGCTGGAAAAACTCCTACAGGAGGAAGCATCGCTCGATTTACATTGTATTTACCTGATGTGGAGTTAGTTAATAACCCTTCCATCAAATAATCATTTTTCTCTGTAATTTTAAAAATAACTCCCTATTATTGGGGAGTTATTTTTAATTTACGCGCTTGATGCAAGTGTTCTCCAAACCTATGAAAAAAGCAACCTATTTTTTTACGATTCTTCATTTCATTACTCTCTGTGCATTTGCACAAAATAAATCAAAACCCAACGTACTTTTCATAGCCATCGACGATCTTAAGCCCATGCTAGGTTGTTATGGGGAAACTCAAGTACACTCGCCTAATATTGATAAACTAGCTTCATCAGGCACAGTTTTTTTGTCAAATTATTGCCAACAAGCCGTTTGCGCACCCACCAGAGCTAGCTTACTTACAGGACAGCGGCCAGATTACACACAGATTTGGGATTTAAAAACGCTGATACGCGATAAAGTTCCTAACATATTAACATTGCCTCAGTATTTCCGCCAACAAGGTTACACCACATCTGGAATTGGTAAGGTATTTGACTCAAGGTCTGTAGACAAAAATTCAGATGAGGTTTCTTGGTCTGTACCCTACTTAAAACTAGACAAAGATGATTTTGCCAAAGGTTTTAATAAGCCCTTTAACAACTATTATCAATCGCAGGAACTTATTCGATTGATCGGAAGCTTCCGAGAGGAAGGAATAAAAAATGGGTTAAAAGGAAAAGAATTAGAGGACTTTGTCGAAAATGGCCACCGTCCTCTTTACGAAGCCATCGATGTTCCTGATGACGCTTATATAGATGGGGCAAATGCCTTAAAAGCAATCCAACAAATTAAAAAATTAAAATCCGAAGGTAACCCATTTTTTATGGCGGTAGGTCTAACTAAACCTCATTTACCCTTTGTTGCTCCTAAAAAATACTGGGATTTATACAACCGATCCTCACTTAAGTTAGCAGAGTTTCAGTCCTTATCCACAGGTACTCCTGAGTTTGCATTTCAGCCGTCAAACGAGTTGGTCAATCAATATATTTTACCTTCTGGCGAGCGTATGCCAACCGGCTATTCGCCTAAATCAGATGAATTACAGCGATTACTGCTTCATGGTTATTATGCCAGTGTGAGTTATACGGATGCCCAAGTAGGGTTGCTTTTAGCTGCACTAAAAGAACATGGTTTAGACAAAAACACCATTATCGTACTCTGGGGAGACCACGGTTGGCATTTAGGTGACCACACGATGTGGGCAAAACATAGCAATTTTGAACAGGCCACAAGAGCTCCCTTAATTTTCTCAGCGCCAGGTTTCAAAGGAGGCCAACAAGCAAAAGGAATTTCCGAGTTTGTGGATGTATTTCCAACGCTAACCGAATTAGCAGGACTTCAAATCCCCAATGGTCTAGCAGGAAAAAGTTTAGTTCCTGCCATGAAAAACCCTAGCCTAAAAATTAAGAATTTTGCTCAAAGTCAATATCCCCGCCTGAACGATAAAGCGATGGGCTATGCGATTAGAACTGACCAATTTAGAATGGTCACTTGGTTTAAAGGGGAGTTTCATACCTCTAAAATCAATGCAGATAATCCAGTGATCGGCATAGAACTTTATGATTATAAAAAAGATCCTCTCGAAAAAGAAAATTTGGCCTTAAAAGCTGAATATTCAAGTGTTTTAAAACAACACCAGGAGATTTTAACCAACCTATTGAAAACTCAAAATCAATCCAGATAACATGAACAAATACGTCGTTTTTTTCTCGCTACTGTGTTTTAGCGGCGCGGCCCAACAAGCCAGCCTGATCACAAAAATAGAATCTCAAATGGATTATGCGCTGAGGGAGTCGTCCCGAGTTGCTTCCAGAAATAGCGATAAAGTGAGTCCGAGAACCGTGCGCAACGATTCATTAATTTTAGTTGCGTCAAAAGACTGGTGTTCAGGATTTTTCCCTGGGGGCTTGTGGTATCTATATGAACTAACAGGAAATAAAAAGTGGGCTGCCCAAGCAGAAAATTATACCCTCCCATTAGAGAAAGAAAAAATGAACGCAGGAACCCATGACATGGGATTTAAGATGTTCACTAGTTTTGGAAATGGGCTTCGTTTGACTAATAATTCCACTTATCGTGATATCTTAATCCAGTCGGCCAGAACCAACATAAAAAGATTCAACCCCAACACAGGTGTTATTCGTTCTTGGGATCATAGTCGGGACAAATGGGCTAACCCAGTGATCATCGACAACATGATGAACCTAGAATTATTGTTTTGGGCCTTTAAGGAAACGAAAGATTCAGCCTTTTATAAGGTTGCCGTTTCGCATGCCAACACAACCATGAAAAATCATTTTAGGCCTGATTTCAGTTCGTACCATGTATTAGATTACGATGTTCAAACGGGTGCGGTGGTGAAAAAAAATACGCATCAAGGCTATGCGCATGCATCTGCGTGGGCGCGAGGCCAAGCATGGGCTTTGTATGGCTACGCGGTATGTTATCGTGAAACTGGAAAAAAGGAATATTTAAAATTAGCTGAAAATATTGCTCAATACATCTTAAATCACCCTAGATTACCTTCTGACCTTGTTCCTTATTGGGATTTTGATGATCCTAAAATCCCCCATGTACCCAGAGATGCCTCCGCCGCTGCTATAACTGCTTCCGCATTGTATGAGTTGGCAAACCTCCAACCCTACAAAAAAAACTATTACCAAGGATTTGCAGACAAGATCTTAGCAAGCCTTAGTTCTACGGATTATTTAGCCCCTGTAGCCTCTTCTTCTCATGGCTTTCTTTTAAATCACAGCACAGGTGGTTTGCCAAATGGATTTGAAATAGATGCACCCATCGTGTATGCCGATTACTATTTTTTAGAAGCATTAGTTCGTCAAAAAAATAAAAAATGAGATCTCTATTCATCAGTTTATTCTTATTGTCCTCAGAAATAGTGTTTGCACAAGCCAATCAACATGAGATTTCTTGGGGTCAGGACGGTACCGGAATTACGATTCATGCCAACTTAGGAGCTAGCGTTCAAGACGTAAAAATTCATATAAGAAGTGATCGAAATACTCGGATAACGAAGATCACCGATATTTCAACCGAACATCCTGAGCCACAAACGGTATTACCTAATCCCATACCAAACAAGCAAATTTGGTATCCCGTGGTTGACATTATTCGAAATCCAGGTATGAAAGGACATATTATGCTTGACTCAATAGCCACGGTTTCCGCTTGGAATCAGCATTTTTTCAAAAAGTCTGAACAAAATATAAAGAAAATAAACCTAGAGGCCGACCGTTTGGAAGACTGGGAAAACTCACTCTATATTGAACCACGTGCACGCCGAATTAAAGATTTTTATATTCAGCAAATCGTGCAGCCAATAAATGGTGCATTGACCTATCATTTTACTCCTTTAAGTGAGGATTGGAAAGGTACAATTACGTTACATTACAAAGAAAATGGAATATCAAAAACAATCAATCATAAAATAAATTGGTCTAAAAATACCATAGGAAGGTCGGAGCTAACAAATAGTGCTTTAACTCAAAAAAACTTAAAAATAGCCCTTTCAAAATCCATCGATTACATCCTTAGATCTCAAAATAATAATACCAGCAGTCTGACTTACGGGGGGCTCAACTTATTTTATGATTTAGATGCGCAAACTTACCGATCAAATCATTGGATATGGGGTTCAGGACCCGCGGTAAAAGTGCTTTTAAACGCCCGAAAAATATCGGAGCTAACTATTTCCACATCCGCAGCAGGGCTTTTGTCAGCAGCAGAAAAAATAGGTCAGTCGGCCATAAACACGCGAATCATGGATGTCACTCATCCTATGTTTGGTGTGCCACTTTCCCGCTGGAGAAGAGATATTATTTTGCCAGATTTTGGGTACCAACAATGTTACAGTACTTCGGATGCGAACTTTTTTTCAGGTTGGGCTTGGATTCCATTGTACACGGAAACAGGAAATAAAAAATACTTAGATGCGGCGAAATTATTAGCTGAAACTACAGATCGCTTAATGACCCAATATGGGCTTATCCCACAAGATTATTATGTGGATGAACAAAAATTTTCAGAGCATACTATTGATGAATCAGGTTTTGGAGCGGAAGGAATTGCTAATTTATATGCCATAACGAAAGACCCTAAGTATTTCAACATGGCCGAACAATATATACAAGAGCATTTGAAAAAATTGAGTCGGCCCGACGGACTATGGGAGCGAGGATGGCATCAAAAAACCGGGGTTCAGCCGACCATAAAAATGACTCGGGGACTTGGCTGGGCTATGGAAGGATTATTGGCAGCACACCGAAACAACCCTAAGGGGCCTTACCTCAATTTAGCAAAAAAAATGGCTGATCGCATGCAAGCCTGGCAAAAACCAGATGGCCATTGGAACTTTATCACGGATGAGCCGGTGGAGAAAGTGGGCATCAGCGAAAAAGGCACAGCATTATGGAGCTATTTATTATACCAACTTTATGCAGCTTCAGGAGAGAAAAAATATGTCGTGATGGCTCGAAAATCATTAACTTGGTGTATGAAAAATCAATACCAAGGACCTGACCGACAAGCTTATGGGGGGATTATTGGAAAAACAATTCATTCGGCCGTCGGCGCCGCATTTAGACCTTGGTTTCCAATCACTTGCGCATATACCTCAGCCTTTTTCTCGTTGGCCCTCATGGAAGAACTTAAACTGACTAAGCAATGAAAAATTACATCCTAATTTGCTTGTTTTTCATGGCTATTCAACCGGTTCTATTGGCGCAAAAAACGCCTCCCAATGTCATCGTGATTTTGGTGGACGACATGGGCTATAGCGATATCGGAATATTTGGATCAGAAATCAAAACGCCAAACATCGATTTACTCGGCAAAAAGGGAGCCATTTTTACCCAATTTTACAATGCGGGACGCTGTTGCCCGAGTCGAGCTTCCCTACTCACTGGCATGTATCCGCACCAAGCAGGAATGGGGGGCATGGTTATTACAAGTGATTATGATCGGAATAAAACGGGATCCTACCAAGGTTTTTTAAACGTAAATACCCCCACGATCGCCGAAGAATTAAAAAAGAATGGGTACAACACCTACATGACTGGCAAATGGCATGTGGGCGAAAAAAAGCCTGATTGGCCTAATCAACGAGGTTTTGATCACTTTTATGGATTGATTTCGGGGGCCAACAGTTACTATGAATTATTGCCTAAACGCCAGCTCATTGAAGATAATGAGCCGTTTGCGCCTAAAGGAAATTACTATTTTACGGATGCCATCTCAGATAAATCCGTTTCCTATCTACAGAAAAACAAGTCGACTGGAAAACCATTTTTTCTTTATGTAGCCTATACCGCGCCACATTGGCCAATCCATGCGCCACAAGAGTTGATTGATTCCTATAAATCCAAATACACTCAGGGTTGGGAAGCCTTACGGAAACAGCGGTTTGACAAACAAAATAAAATAAAATTAAACCCAAACATTGACCATTTACCTGGATCGGATCCCTCGATTGTGGATTTTGGAAATGAGGCTGATAAGAGGATGTGGATTGAAAAAATGGCTACCTATGCAGCTATGGTTGACAAGATGGACCAAGGAATTGGTAAAATAATACAAGAATTAAAAACCAATGGAACCTTTGACAATACCGTTATTTTCTTCCTCTCAGATAATGGCGCCTGCCATGAAGTATTAGACGATCGTTCATCCAAAGATTTAGGGCAGGACAAATACAATGCTTCGTTGACCACGAAAATTGGCGCCCCTGGTAGCTACACCACCTATGGAAAAGAATGGGCCTATGCGAGTAATACGCCTTTTCGGATGTACAAACATTGGATGCATGAAGGGGGAATTTCGACGCCTTTAATTATTTCATACCCCACCGGCATTAAAAAAAGCTTTCAAAGTGACCAAGTGGGACACATTATGGACATCTTTCCGACCATCATGGAATTAACGCTCACTAAATCAACAAAGGCCGTCGAGGGAAAAAGCCTAGTGCCCATCTTCAAACAAAATAAAAGGGAGTCGCAAGATTTTATTGCTTGGGAACATTTTGGCAATAGAGCGATAAGAGAAGGCGATTGGAAATTAGTTTGGGACGATGAAGTCAAAAAATGGGAATTATATAACCTGAAAAACGATCGAATCGAAGCACATAATTTGGCGGATAGTA
>CANIYB010000031.1 GCA_947471105.1 Cytophagaceae bacterium | reverse complement strand
GGAAAGAGGTAGAGAGTTGTATTGGGAATGCCATAGAAGAACCGATTTAATCCGTTTCAAAATGTTCACTGGAACTAGTTATGTTTGGGCGTGGAAAGGTGGAACTAAGGCAGGAGCGGGAGTTTCAGATAATATGAAATTGTTCCCTATCCCTTCTTCAGATATTGTAGCTAATCCTAATTTAATTCAAAACGCAGGATATTAATTAGGTCTTAAAAGATAAAATATACGATTATGAAAAAATCAATGTTTAAAATATTTTCACTTTTTGTATTCAGCTTAGGCTTAATATCATGTGAAAAAGAATTTCTGAAACCTATTTTGACCGCGACGACCGGTCCAAATATCACTTTGTCTAAATCAGCCATTGTTTTAGTCAAAGAGCAAATCGCTGCTGAAGCGGTTACGGTTAGTTGGCCTAAGCCTGATTACGGCTTTAATGCCGCGGCTACTTATACCCTTTTAATTGACAAAAAAGGGGGTGATTTTTCTAAAGCTGCTGCTATTACGGTAGGTGGTGACTTAAAGAAAGTATTTAATGTGGGCGAGTTAAATCCAATTTTGTTGCAACTAGGCTTAAAAGCGGGAGTAGCAGCTGGGGTGGATTTCAAACTCCAATCGGTTATTGGACCCACGACTTCTTTTATTTCTCCTGTGGCAAGTATTACAGCTACTCCTTTCTTAGATAAGTTAGACTTGTCGACCAACTGGGGTGTGGTAGGTAGCGCAACGCCAGGTGGATGGAATGGTCCAGATTTACCTTTCTATAAAACTGATGCGGCTAATGTATTGGTTGCTTATGTTGACTTAGCCGTAGGTGAAATTAAATTCAGAACGGATAATAAATGGGATTATAACATAGGCGATGGGGGGGCAGGTGCGTTAAAAGTAAATGGAGATAATATCAAAGTAAATGCGGCAGGTACCTACAAAATAACCATTGATTTAACTAAAAACACATTTACTGTTGTTCCATACACTTGGGGCGTAGTAGGTTCAGGAGCTCCAAACGGTTGGGGTGGACCGGATGTACCATTCTGGTATGATCCAGCTACCGATCAGTGGAGAGCCATTGCTAAGTTAGTTAAGGGTGAAATCAAAATTCGTTTCAACAATGACTGGGCAGTGAATTATGGGGATGATGGAGCTAACGGTTCTCTTGAAGCAGGTGGTGCTAATATTGCAATCGCTGCGGATGGATTCTATTTAGTCACATTTAACCAAAAAGAACTTAAGGTTAAAATCGAAACGTATAAAGTTTGGGGTATTGTTGGAAGCGCAACGGCTAATGGCTGGGGCGGACCTGATACTAAATTCAGACCTGATTTCGGTAACGAAGGGGTTTGGTACATCAATAACATTTCATTAAGTGCAGGTGAAGTTAAGTTCAGACTGAATGATGACTGGGGTGTTAATTATGGTGACGATGGAGCTAATGGATCATTAGAAGCTGGAGGTGCAAATATTGCAGTAGGCGCCGCAGGTGTTTATAATGTTAAGTTGGACTTCAGAAACCCTAATGCGCCAACCTACACGTTAATTAAAAATTAAGTTCTAATCTAAGAGGTATATGCCAATGAACATTTGGGTCTGTGGATTTTCACAGGCCTAAATGTTGATTGCCTACCCTTAATTTAAGAAAACACTTTACGGATTTTGATTCAATTAAATTTTAATTGACCGATATTTTATTGAATAAAATAATCGCCAAGAAGTGTTTTCATCCTATTTGAAAACGAATTATCAAATGAAAAATATCATTTATTTATTATTCTTTTTACTAAGCTTTACTGCTTTTTCCCAAGAAAAATCCATTCAGATTGAACCCATGAATTGGTGGGTGGGAATGAAAAACCCTAATCTCCAATTGGTTTTACGAGGCGAAAACATAAAAGGTGCTCAGGTAAAATCGGCAAAAGCTGGACTGAAGATATTAAAAATACATCATGCCGAAAGTCCCAATTACCTATTTGTGGATGTGTATATTGACAAGGCGGCTAAATCTGGCGAGTACCCACTTCAAATTATGAAGGATGGTAAATCGTTGGCAATCATCAATTATTCACTGGAGGCCCGAGTTTCTGGCAGTCAAAATCGCGAAAGCTTTACCTCGAAAGATGTTATTTATTTAATTACTCCGGATCGTTTTGCTAATGGCGATAAAACGAATGACGCATTTCCGGCTATGTTGGAAAATGATGTGGATCGTTCTAAATTATTTGCGCGCCATGGGGGAGATATTCAAGGGATTATAGACCGGTTAGATTATATCAAAAAGATGGGTTATACGGCTATTTGGAGCATGCCTCTGCTTGAGAATGATCAAAAAGTTCAAAGTTACCATGGGTATTCCATCACCAATCATTATAAAATGGATCCACGTTTTGGAACCAATGAAAAATTCAAGGAATTATGTGTTGAGGCCCATAAAAGAGGAATTAAAATCATTTCGGATATCGTTTTAAATCATATTGGGAGTGGCCATTATTGGATGAAGGATATGCCGTTTAAAGACTGGATTAATCACGGAACTGAATTTGTGTCCACGAACCATCGCCGGGAAACACATCAAGACCCGCATCGATCTTTAGCAGATAAAAAAGGTTTAGTGGATGGTTGGTTTGTCCCTTCCATGCCTGATTTAAATCAAAATAATCCATTTTTAGCTAAATACATGATTCAAAATACCATTTGGTGGATTGAATATGCGGGTCTTGGTGGTTTACGAATTGATACCTACCCTTACTCTGAGAAGAGCTTTTCCAATGCATGGACTTTAGCTATTTCAAACGAGTATCCCCGGTTTAATATGGTGGGTGAAGAATGGTCATTAAATCCAATTATACCTTCGTATTGGCAAAAAGGAAAAATTAACCCAGATGGTTTTCAGTCTGGCTTACCTAGTTTAATGGATTTTCCACTTCAAAATGCGATCTATGAAGGATTAACTGAGCCGGAATCATGGAACCAAGGCTTATTAAAAATATACTCGGTTTTGGCGAATGATCTGGTTTACCCAAATCCCAACAATCTAGTTATTTTCTTAGATAACCACGATATGAATCGTTTTTTCACTCAGGTAAAGGAAGATAAGGACTTATTCAAAATTGGGCTTTCCTTGATTTGTACGTTGCGCGGTATCCCTCAAATTTATTATGGTACAGAAATTAATTTTGCTAATCCTAAGAGCAATGAGCATGGCGAAATTCGGGGAGACTTTTTAGGCGGTTGGCCTAACGATGTTAAAGATGCGGTGAAGGGGAATCAATTGAGCGCCAATGAAAAAAGCACGCAAGATTTTTTAGCCAGTTTATTGAATTGGAGAAAGGGAAATGAAGCGGTGACTCAGGGTAAATTGATGCATTTTGCTCCTGTTGATGGTATATATACCTATTTCCGGTATACGGAAAAATCGAAAGTGATGGTTATTGTGAATAAGAATGCACACGAAAGCCAAGTAAATTCCCGTTTATACAAAGAAATTTTACCGTCAAATGCGAAATTAAAGAATGTAATTAGTGGACAAATTTCTAATTTAGGGGAATACATTAAGGTTGGCCCTAAATCTGCGCTGATCGTGGAAGTTAATTAACAATGCAATTCAAAAAGCAATTATTCTTTTTATTTCTTTTAGTCAATTTTAAAGCTCTTGGTCAGGTAACGACTCAAGAGCTTTTTCCTAATGCAGAAAATGAAATAACGATTATTGTTGACCTAAAAAAAGCGAAGGACTCTCGCGCTGCCGGCTTATTAGGGAAATCATCCGATGTATACCTATGGTCTGGTGCAGGTGCTACTGAAACGGGTAGTGCTTTCCAATATCAACCCAGTGGACAAACCAATTTCTCCGCTCCCTTCGAAAAGGGGAAAATGACCTCCTTGGGCAATGATGTATGGTCAATCAAATTAATTCCTAGAAGCTATTTTTCAGTTCCTTCAGGAACGCCCATTGTCAAACTGGGACTCTTATTAAAAAGTGGAGATGGCAAAAGCCAAACAGAGGATTTTTTATTAAATCTTTATACGGGTGCTTTGGGCATCAAATGGCTAGCACCCACAGAAAAATTCACGTTAAGCGAGGCTAATAAAACGATTAAAATCCGGGCTAATTTCTCAGCTAAATCGAATGCTGAATTAAGATTAGGTTCAACGCTCATTTGGAGTCAGACCGCCGCGGACTCAGTCAATGTTTCTTATACCTTAGGTGCTGAACAGGGTAAATCGTATCAATTTGTGCTTAGTATTGAATCTGGAAGTGTTAAATACAAAGATTCAGTACAAATATTGACTAAACCTCTTGTCGCGATTAAAGATCGTCCTGCAGGAGTTAAAGATGGAATAACGTATGTAAGGGATCATGTTTTCTTATCCTTATATGCCCCTCAAAAAAGTTTTGTTTATGCGATCGGTGAGTTCTCTAATTGGAAGGTTGATCCAGCTTATTTAATGAATCGGACTTCCGATGAAAATCGGTATTGGATTGATTTAGGAAGTTTTTCTTCGGGCCAAGAGGTGGCTTATCAGTATTATGTGGATGGGAATTTAACCGTTGCAGATCCATTAGCTGATCAGATTTTAGATCCCAATAACGATATATACATATCTAGCAAGACCTATCCAAATTTAAAAAAATATCCTGCGGCCACTTCTGGGATTGTTTCTGTATTTTCAACAGGTCAAAAAGATTATCCTTGGACCATTAAGAATTTTATTCGACCTAGCCAGAGTAATTTAAACATTTATGAGTTGTTGGTCCGTGATTTTGTTGCGGACAAACGGTATGTGACAGTGGCTGATTCCTTGCCCTATTTAAAGAAATTGGGCATAAATGCCCTGGAATTAATGCCTGTAATGGAATTTACAGGAAACGATTCCTGGGGGTATAATCCTATCTTTTATTTTGCGCCCGACAAAGCCTATGGCACTAAAAATGAGTTAAAATATTTGATCGACAAATGCCATGAAAATGGCATAGCCGTTATTTTAGATATGGTTTTGAATCAAGCAGACCTTGAAAATCCCTATGTAAAAATGTATTGGGATGGAACAAAGCCCACGGCGACGAGTCCCTTTTTTAATGTAACTGCGACTCATCCTTACAGTGTTTTCTTTGATTTTAATCACGAGAGTCCTCACACGCAATGGTTGGTCGACGCGGTGTGTCAATACTGGCTCACTGAATATAAGATGGATGGATTTAGATTTGATTTATCGAAAGGTTTTACGCAGATAAATTCTGGAACCAATGTGGATTTATGGGGTAAATACGATGCGAGTCGAATTAAGATTTGGAAAAGGATTTTTAATCAGATTAGGACCTATGATTCAAATGCCTATGTCATTTTAGAACATTTTGCTGATAATTTAGAGGAGAAGGAATTGGGAGATTATGGAATGATGTTGTGGGCAAATGCCAAATTTGACATGACTAAAATTATTCAAGCATACCCAACTAATTATGATTGGATTTCGTATAAAATGAGGGGTTTTACTAAACCTCATTTAGTTAATTACATCGAGAGTCATGATGAAGAGCGCTTGATGGTTGAAATTTCTAGCTCAGCGGCTAGAAAAGTCTTTAGTGCAAGTGAGAAGTTGGACCGAATGAAAATGGCTGCAGCTTTATTTTATGCCATTCCTGGCCCTAAAATGATCTGGCAATTTGGGGAATTGGGCTATGATGTTTCCATTAATTCGAATGGTCGGACGGGTACAAAACCACTACTTTGGAATTATTTACAAGATAAAGAGCGAGTTAAATTATTAGGGGTATACCAACAAATGGCTAATTTGAGGCTAAATAAGTCTATTTTTCAGACTGCTGATTTTAAACTGGATGTGGCTAATGAATTCAAGCAAATAAATTTAATTGAAGGAAATTCTCAAGTTTTATTGGTCGCGAATTCGGGTCCTGAAACACTAGCTTCCACCTTGACCTTTCCTGTCACTGGGAAATGGTATGATTATTTCACTGGAAAATCTTTTGATGTGACCAGTAAAAACCTACCCATTAATTTGTTGAGTGGGGAGTTTCATCTGTTTGTTAATGAGGCATGGAATAATAAAAATTTGAATTTGGTTCCTTGGGATGTGCCCAACTTCCAAGTTTTGGGCACTGCAAAAGAAAGCGTTTTGTCTTTACATGTTTACCCAAATCCAAGCCAAGATGTCATTCATGTTTCATGGAATGGCGGAGTACAAAGCGAGGTTGATTTTAAGATAATAGACAATATAGGTCGTGAGGTTTTTTCAAAGACCATTCCTCAAATCCCAAATCGATTGAATGAGTTTAAATTTTCAAAAACAGATTTATTACATGCCGGTGTCTATTTTATTCAAATGGGCGATGCTGTTCGGAAATTAGTGGTGGAATAGGGAAGGGGTTTAGGTAAGAGGTATTAGGTAAAAGGTATTAAGTATTAGGTAAGAGTATAATCGTAGAGACGCAATACTTCGCGTCTATTTGTATTTTGTAGAGACGCGTTACTTCGCGTCTATTTGTATTTTGTAGAGACGCGATACCTCGCGTCTATTTGTATTTTGTAGAGACGCGATACCTCGCATCTATTATACCCAGAATTTACAATCGTATTTACAAAAAAAATACCTGCATTTCTTGTCGAACTTTTAAGAGCCTCCTGAGAATTCATACATTTGTACTACATTTCTTATCAATGAAAATAACCCTTCAACTGTAATAAAAAACGAACCATTAACCATGAAAAAATATTTGCATTTTAGCCTTTTATTTTTTGCGTTACTTCAGACCGTTACCCTCATCGCACAGGAGCGCTACACAGTGAAATCTGGGGATCCCAACGGCATCAGTAAATGGTATATGGGGCGACAAATTGCACATGTGATGAGCCATTATGGTATTGAATGGCTTGAACGAAAAGAAAGGGAGATGGAAGAAAATACGACACAGTTATTGAAAAACCTCGCCGTACAACCAGGCACGGTCATTGCGGATATTGGTGCTGGTAGTGGATACCATAGTACATTGTTATCAAAAATGGTGGGGAACGGAAAAGTGTATGCTGTGGATGTGGAGCGAGAAATGATTGCTTACTTAAAAGACAGAATTAAGCTTGAAGGTTATAAGAATATCATTCCGGTATTGAGTACAGAACAAAAAGTTTCCCTGCCGGCAAATAGCATTGATGTGATGTTACTGGTGGATGTATACCATGAATTTTCTTTTCCTTATGAGATGACGCTGTCCATGTTGGAAGCTCTCAAGCCTGGTGGTAAGCTGGTTTTGGTAGAGTTCAGGGCTGAAGATCCAAATGTACCCATTAAAACTATCCACAAAATGAGTGAGCAACAGTCGGTGAAGGAGTTCAAGGCTTCAGGCTTTTTATTTGAAAAGAATATAGGCAACCTTCCCTGGCAGCATTGCCTGATTTTCAGGAAGCCAAAAAATAAATGAGAATTATGTGAGCCAGTAGGCGAGTAGCGGGGTCAACAATTTAGGTAATAAGTATTAGGTAATAGTAGAGACGCGATACTTCGTGTAGATTCAAAACTTTAACAGAAACGTAATTGTGTACAACAAAAAAGCCCGACATTTCTGTCGAGCTTTAATGAGCCTCCTATCGGGATCGAACCAATGACCTACTGATTACAAGTCAGTTGCTCTACCAGCTGAGCTAAGGAGGCTTAAATTGGTTTGCAAAAGTAACCGAATTAGGTTAAAATGCCAAACCTACCTTGAAAAAAATTACTCTTTTTTCAATTTTTCTATTTCCGCTTCTGCCTGTGAAATCTTTTTCTCGACTTCTGCTCTCAGCTTATCTGAGTTTTTCGACTTAGCAAAAAACTCTAAGTTATTGGTTAACACCGCGATATCATTTTCTAAGGCCTGGATTTTTTTGCGAGAATCAGGAGCAGCCGATTTTCTCTCTTCCGTGCTGTGCTTACTCTCTGCCGACAATGATTTCAATTCAAATCCCCATGCAGCTAATTTTTCAGCGGGTTGAGTCCTCGCAAAATCAATTAACGAATTCCAAGAATTTCTAAATTTCTCTTGAATATTCTTAACATCTTTCCTGGGTACATAACCGATGGAATCCCATTCTGCTTTAATGGTGCCTAAATTGGCCAACGATTCAGCGTCTTTTAACATGGCCTGCATGGTGGATAAAATACCATTTTTAGCCGTTAAATTAGCTTCAAATTCCTCATCCTGAGGTCCTTTGTTTTTCTCTCTTTTTAAATTAAAATAGGCATCACAAGCCGCCTTGAATTTAGCATAAATTTGATCTTTTTGCTTTTCAGGGACATGACCTATTTCTTTCCAACGCTTTTGAAGCCCGATCACCATATTGGTAATTTCAGGTGTTTCAGTACCTGTTTCAACAATACCATTTACTTGGTCTACTAATAATTGCTTAGCCGCCAAATTTGCTTTTCTTTCGGCATCAATCTTACTAAAAAATTCACTCTTGTGTTTAAAGAATGTTTTTAAATCAGACCAAAAAAGATGACTCACTTCTTTCCCTCCTTCACGTGGCAATCCACCTTTCAATTTCCCCCACTGCTCTTGCAAAGCTAAAACAGCTTTAGACGTTTGGTTCCACTCAGATATACTGATCGACGTAAAAGACGCATACGTATGCATCAAATCAGATAATTCTTTTTTAACCGCTAAGTTTTCTTGGTATATGCCTTTTTGAGCCTCATTGACTTGTCTTTTTTGCTCAAACAATACATCCAGTGATTTCTTCACGCGCAACCACATAGCTTCATTGGCATCGCGATGCGCTGGCCCAATGTGCTTATACTCTTCAAATAACTCCTCCGCCTCTTTTAATATTTTTTGCAAAGCACCACCCGCCTGAATGGCTTCGGCCAATTTTTCAAGTTTAGCTGCAATGACTTCTTTCGCCTGTAAATTCTTTTTGCGATCTAATTCCAATAATTCAAAAAAGATGCTCCGATTGCTATAAAAACGGTCCACTAAGGCGTGGTAACTTTGCCAAAGCGTTTGGTTCATATTTCCCTGAACACTTCCTAAGCTCTTCCACTCATCCTGCAATTTTTTAAATGCCTTAAAACTTGCATTTACATGCGCTGGGTCAGAATTATCGTCCGCATCTGCCAAAACTCTAAGCTCATTAATTAATCGGGTCTTTCCCTCTAATGCCTTCTCCCTCATTTTTTCCATTTGTTGGAAAAAAGTCTGACGCTCCCCACGAATAAATTGAATACAAGAATCAATTTTTTGATTTATTTCATCTCCTTTAAACGAAAATCCTTCTTCAGATTGTTCATTAGACTCTTTAAAACTAGCTAGCGCCTCATTCTTCTCCGCAAATTTTATTTTTTCAAAAGCAATTTTCGCTTCTTTCGTTATTTCGTCAATTTTCTTGAATGTACTCGAGGCCGCTTGCGCTTGAATAATCGCTTTAGCCGATTCAAAAAATGCCAATAGACTTTCTTTTGAAAGGTTACTGTAATCTAAAACAGGATATATGATCGTTTTATCTTCAACGACATGCTCTTGCTTAGGCAATTGGATATCTAACATTTCTGAAGTAGAATTTACTTCTGGTTCAGAAATTTCGCCAACAACCTCCGGAATAGCACTTTCCACATTTTCTACTGAAACTACCTCTTCAGGGATTTCAGTAGGTATCGATTCTGTTTCAATAACATTTTCTTCTTCAGTGGCGATGGCTTCTATCTCCTCGTCAACAACTTCTTCAATAGGTTCTTCAACAGCAACGATCTCGTCAACCATTATTTCTTCGGATTTCAATGAAGGAACATCTTCTTGTTCGATGGCTGGTTCTACCGCAGGTTCGGATTCAGTTTTAATATTCTCCGGTGCTGAGGGTAGCTCATCCGTTGATGTGTCTGTTTCCGGCTCTTGAGCCACTGATTCTTTTAAAACTTCTCGGTTTTCCGCCTCTGAAGCTTTTTGTGTTTCATCATTTTCTTCCGTCATCATAATCGTCGTTGTTTGCGTTTTTACTAAAGTAATTTTTCAAAAATACGCTCCATCGATACAGCATGGCCAATTTTCTCTTTTAGGTCTGCTATAGAAATGCGCTCCTGGCTCATTGTGTTTCGATCACGGATGGTTACCGTTTGATCTTCCATCGTTTGATAATCAACGACCACACAATAAGGGGTACCAATTAAATCTTGACGAGTATAACGCTTGCCTATGGCGCCTCCCTCATCATACGTGGTATTAAAGGCAAATTTAATTTGATTTACTATTTCTTGTGCTTTTTCAGCGAGTCCATCTTTTTTAACCAATGGCAACACCGCTACTTTGACGGGGGCTATGGCCGGATGGAAATTCAAATATACGCGTTGTTTTTCTTGTTCTCCTTCCCCCACCGTTTCTTCGGTGTAGGCATTGCAAAGTATCGCTAAAAATAAGCGATCGGCACCTACGGAAGTTTCTACGACATATGGGATGTAATTTTCATTGATTTCAGGATCGAAATATTGCTGCTTCTTCTTCGAAAGTTCTTGGTGACTCTTCAAATCAAAATCAGTTCTAGAATGGATTCCCTCCATTTCCTTAAACCCAAATGGAAATTTGTATTCAATGTCGACGGCCGCGTTGGCGTAATGGGCCAACTTATCATGGTCGTGGAATTTTAATGAATCAGCTGGCAAACCTATGGCCTGATGAAATTTCATACGCGTCTCTTTCCAAGTCGCGTACCAATCCATTTCAGTGCCTGGGCGAACAAAAAATTGCATTTCCATCTGCTCAAACTCACGCATTCTAAAAATAAAATTACGTGCTACAATCTCATTACGGAATGCTTTTCCTATCTGAGCAATCCCAAAAGGGATCTTCATACGGCCCGTTTTTTGGACATTTAGAAAATTGACAAATATCCCTTGTGCCGTCTCAGGCCTTAAATAAATCAAGCTGGCATCCTCAGAAACGGCACCCACTTGGGTTGAAAACATTAAGTTAAATTGTCGGACTTCTGTCCAATTAGCCGTATTGGAAACTGGACAAGTAATATTTTGATCGATGATCAATTGGCGTACCCCCTCTAAATCACCCGCATCCAAGCATTTAGCCATACTTTGCATCAAAACCTTGGCCTCATCAGCCTTGCCTTGATCTTCCAAAAGCGCCGCTCTTTCTTCTAATAAAGTATCTGCCCGATATCGTTTTTTGGAATCTCGATTGTCAATCATGGGATCGTTGAACGAATCCACATGGCCAGAAGCTTTCCAAGTCAATGGATGCATGAAGATGGAAGCATCGATTCCGACTACGTTATCTTGCAACATGGTCATCGCTTTCCACCAAACTGTTTTTAAATTATTCTTTAATTCAACACCGTTTTGACCATAATCGTACACCGCTTGAAGTCCATCATAGATCTCTGAGGACGGAAATACAAATCCATATTCTTTGGCATGCGAAATAATATCTTTTAAAGCTGAGGCTGTATCGGTCTTTTTATTTTCCATTCAATCAATCAAATTAGTACGCAATTTACCGAAAAGAATGAAAGTTTGAGGCTTAGAATAGATTTTTCTTAATTTTGTACCAAATAAAGTTCATGAAAAAAATTCTGTGCATTCGATTTTCATCCATTGGAGATATAATCTTAACGACTCCCATCGTGCGTGCATTGAAATCTACCTATCCTCAAGCTGAAATTCACATTGTGACGAAGGCGCAAAATGTTCAATTATGGGACGGGAATCCGTATGTTTTTGCGGTACATGCCTACGAGGGAAGTATTTGGAAATTAGCTAATAAACTGCGTAAAATTGGTTTTGATGCCATTGTAGACTTACATAAAAATCTTCGTTCACATCTTTTGTGCGCTCTTTTATTTAAATGGCCTTTTCAAATTGATAAGTTTACGGCTGAGCGAAAATTACTGGTTAAAAAGAAAATCAATAACATACCTAAGAAACACTTAGTGGATCGGAATTTTGATTCATTAAAATCGTTAGGCATAGTGAATGACCAAAAGGGCCTTGATTTTTTCATCCCCCAAAATCAAGAACTGAATCCTGCCGATATTGGTGTCAAGGGGAAATACATCGTGTATGCCATCGGTGCCCAGCATATTACTAAGGTGCTTTCTTATCCCAAAATGATTGAATTGTGTGATCATGTAAATGCTCAAATTGTGTTGATCGGGGATGAATGGGATGCCCATTATGGCTATCGATTGTCTACTTTGTTTCCTGAAAAAGTAATTGATTACTGTAATAAAACGACCATAGCGCAATCGGCAAGTCTGATGCGTCAAGCAGAGTTTGTCATCACCCATGATTCATCGATGATGCACATTGCCGCTGCCTTGAAAAAGAAAATATTTGTTATTTGGGGGAGTACTCATATTGATTTTGGCATGTATCCTTATCAAACTGAATTTGTTTCTATTTCAAATGAGGAGTTGGCTTGTCGGCCTTGCACCACTCAGGGCACTAATTTTTGCCCCCTTGATCACTTTGATTGTATGAATAAAATATCTTTGGAACCTATTTTTAGCGCCGCTGCATCTGTATGAAAAATGTATCATTTGCCTTAATCCAATTGTCTTGTGACGAAGATCAGTCAAAAAATGCTGTGAAAACATTTTCAGCAATTCGTGAGGCGGCATCGAAGGGAGCCCAAGTTATTTGCCTTCAAGAATTATTTCAGTCGGTCTATTTTTGTTACGAAGAAAATCCATCCTTTTTTGATTTAGCGGAAACGATACCTGGGCCATTAACCAATCAATT
Organism: Cytophagaceae bacterium; assembly: GCA_947471105.1. Classification (GTDB taxonomy): domain Bacteria; phylum Bacteroidota; class Bacteroidia; order Cytophagales; family Spirosomataceae; genus Aquirufa. The sequence goes on along the minus strand of CANIYB010000031.1, from coordinate 965 downwards.
GGGAGATTTAGCGAAAGAGTTAGGGGTGGTGATCGTGGCATCCATGTTTGAAAAAAGGGCAGCGGGTATTTTTCACAACACCACAGCGGTACTTGATGCCGATGGAAAGTATCTTGGTAAATATCGAAAAATGCACATTCCAGATGATCCTGGCTATTATGAGAAGTATTATTTTACACCGGGGGACTTGGGATATTTAGTGTTTGATACGCATTTTGCCAAAATTGGCGTCCTGATTTGTTGGGATCAGTGGTATCCTGAGGCGGCCCGTTTAACTGCATTGAAAGGTGCGGAAGTATTGGTTTATCCCACGGCGATTGGTTGGGATTTAGAGGAAAAAAACAACGAAATAAACCGAGAACAATATCAAGCTTGGCAGACGATTCAGCGCTCGCATAGTGTGGCTAATGGAATTCCAGTGGTTTCGGTCAACCGAGTAGGGGTAGAGCATGGTCAGCAATTTTGGGGCGGAAGTTTTGTTTCCAACGCTTTTGGCCGTGTCATTTTCCAAGCATCTCACGATCAAGAGGAAGTGGCCATCGTGGCTGTTGACGTAGATTCCAGTGAATATTACCGGAAAACATGGCCATTTTTTAGGGATCGTCGAATTGATTCCTATGGCGATATTACCAAACGATTCAACGATTAATTATTCAATAAGATCTCCTAAAAACATTAGGTAGGGAGCGCCTGGCCCAGAATCGATATCCTTAAATCTGTGATAATTACCTGAAATTAGGTTTAATAAGGTTTTTTTCAATCTTTTCCAACGAGCTTTTGGAAGGTTTGCTCTTCGATTATAATATTCGATTTTGGTCTCCAAAGGCTCGAAGGATTGATTTGGAAATTTTTCGGCAATCGCTATTTTTAACTGACTTAGATAGTCTAATCTTTTTTCATAGGGACCTACTTTTTCGGTATGAGGTCTTTTCATCCTTTCCCAAAGCGTCGGTGGGGTTCCTTGG
>CANIYB010000030.1 GCA_947471105.1 Cytophagaceae bacterium | reverse complement strand
GCAGTTATCATTCCTAATACGGAGTCGCCTAGGAATTCGAGTCTTTCGTTGGACTCTTTGTATGTTTTAGCGACGCTATCTTTGGATGCCGATGCATGTAAAAATGCTAATCGGTATAAATTTAAATTATTAGGTGTTGAGCCTATTAAATGAGTCACTGATTTTTTTAGAAATTTCTCTCTTAGGTCTTTGGTATTTGGCTTAATCCAACTTAAAAGAGTTTTCAGGGGCATGAATTATATTTTTCTAAAAATGACGGTAGCGTTATGGCCTCCAAATCCAAATCCATTACTTAAAGCAATATCAATATTTTTTGACTTCCCTTTATTTTCCGTTAAATCGATTCGCTGGTCTATTTCTGGGTCTCTATTGAAAACATTGATTGTAGGTGGTACAAATTGATGTTGGATAGCTAACACAGATGCCACGGCTTCTACAGCACCAGCACCACCCAACAAATGTCCCGTCATGGATTTGGTTGATGAGATAGACATCTTATAAGCATGCTCACCAAAACAATCGATGATCGCTTTAATCTCTTGCGGATCTCCAATGGGAGTTGATGTTCCGTGGGTATTGATATAGTCTACTTCTTCGGGTTTAATTCCTGCATCTTCTAATGCGTCAAGCATGGACAATAAAGCCCCATAGCCTTCTGGATGTGGAGCAGTGATGTGATGCGCATCGGAAGAGAAACCGCCGCCAATTAATTCGGCGTATATTTTGGCACCTCTTGCTTTTGCATGTTCATACTCTTCTAAAATTAAAGCCCCTGCACCTTCTCCTACAACAAAACCATCACGGTCTACATCATATGGACGAGAAGCAGTGGCAGGATCATCGTTTCGAGTTGACATCGCGTGCATAGCTGTAAAACCACCCACCGAGGCGATGGTCACCGGCGCTTCTGAACCACCTGTTACACACACATGTATTCTACCTGTTCGAATATAATTGAATGCGTCGATAATGGCATTATTTGCCGACGAGCATGCTGAAACGGTCACATAATTAGGACCTCTAAATCCATTACGAATGGAGATTTGTCCTGAACTCGAATCAGCAATCATTTTAGGAATAAAAAAGGGATTGATTTTAGGTGTTCCATCTCCTTGGCCAAAATAAATCATTTCGTCCTCAAATGTCTTTAATCCACCTATACCAGAACCCCAAATGACGCCAACCTTATTTTTATTCAAGGTCTCCATATCAAAACCCGCATCAGCAATAGCCTCATCTGCTGCCACCACTGCATATTGGGTAAATGGATCCATTTTACGAGCCTCTTTCGGATTGATATAATCTTCAACCTTAAAATCTTTTAATTCACACGCGAAACGAGTTCTGAATTTTTCGGCGTCAAATTTAGTAATGGGACCACATCCATTTTTACCTGTAGATAAACCATCCCAAAAGTCGCCAACGGTATTTCCTATGGGAGTAAGGGCACCTAGCCCCGTGACTACAACTCGTTTTAATTCCATGTGATTTTTTTTAAATCGTTCAAAAAAAAAGTCAATTAGTCCTAGAAATCATGTTGGATAAATCCCTCATTCCTTGCCTAGTACTAATTGACATATTTAATTATCTTGATTCGATTACTTCGCGTTTTCCAAATAGGCAATCGCTTGACCTACTGTTTGGATATTTTCAGCTTGGTCATCTGGAATAGATACACTAAATTCTTTTTCAAATTCCATGATCAATTCAACCGTATCTAAGGAGTCAGCTCCTAAATCATTTGTGAAAGATGCTTCCGGAGTAACCTCTGAAGCCTCTACACCTAATTTCTCTACGATGATGCTTTTTACTTTTTCTGCAATATCTGACATTTTATTAAAAATTTTGGGGTTGAAAAACGTTGCAAATATTAGAATTTTTAATTGAATTATCAAACAATTTTATTCTAAATATGATTTTATAAATAATATATATAAATAATAGAACTCTTGAAGTTTAAATTTTCGAAATAATCAATTTTACGCCTATTTTTTCTTAAAAACACAGGGAAGCTGCACCTAATAATCCCGCATCATTTCCTAATAATGCTTTTTTTATAGTCAATTTTTCTAGGTAGGCAGGAGTAAGCCAATAATTCAATTGTTTTTCCATACTTGGAACAATAAAATCAAAGGATGCGGATAAACCACCGCCAATAAATATATTTTTAATGTCCAAGATGCGAATGAGTGAGACAAGCATATCCCCTAATAGAGTTCCCACTTCATCCCAAATGGCTTGAGCTAATGCATCACCTTCTTCAGCGGCAACGACTAATGCGGTTGTTGAGATAGTTCCATCACTTGGCAAACTTGTTTCTCCCTTATATTCAGCCCTCATTTGGTTGGCCATTTGAAGTAATTCTTTTTTGCCTACATTTCTTTCCAATACTTTGCCATTTTTGGACGGCACATGTCCTGGTTCCATGGCGTTTCCATCTCCACCTAAAAATATTTTCCGGTCGATGACCGCCGCACCACCCACGCCAGTGCCTAACGTGATGAATACAAAATCTTCAGGCATGCTTGATTTTTCCGGAGAGAAATAAAATTCACCTAATGCCGCAGCATTGGCATCATTTTCCATGAAAAAAGTATGTTCAGGAAAGCGCTTTTCCAACATATCAATCATAGGAGATCCGTCAATTTCAGGGATGGCCGTAATTTCAATTAAGGTTCTTCTGTCTTTGGTTAAAATTCCAGGAAGGCCTATGCCCACTTTTTGAACATTTTTATGTTGGTACAAATGCAAAGCAATCGCATCCGCTAATCGATCTAAAAAATGGTTTGATTCGCGCCATGTAGCGGTATCGTAACTTTGGAAATTGTTTATTTGGCCCGTATCGGCATGTACAATTCCCATTTTAACTCCGGTTCCACCGACATCGATTCCAAGGTATTCAGTTGCTGGCATTGAATTCTAATTTTTATGAATATACGAATTTCCTCAATTTTGACGTGAATTTCAAATTCTATTTTGAGCTCAAGTAAACTTGTTCTAATTTTTCCATTATTTGGCCTACAGCAGGGCAGATAAGAACGTTTTTGGCTGTTAGTTGCATGATCCCCATCATATTTTTTCGGTTCGTATGCGGGTATTCCTTACATGCTTTCGGTCGATGATCATAAATCTGACAGGTATTATCTTCGGCCGTCAAAAAAGGGCAAGGTGCCGCGGGATACACCCAATCTCCGTCGGAGTCTTGAACGAGATAAGTATCTAAAAAAGCGGAAACCTTCATTTTAAACAAATGGGCTACTCGCTGAATATCTGTTTCATTCCACATGGGGCTGGTTGTTTTGCAACAATTTCCGCAAGTCAAACAATCCATTTGTTCAAAAACTTCCTCATGTGCCTCCCCAAATTGCTTATCTAAGTCCTTGGGCTTTTTAGCGATAATTTTTTGAAATACTTTTTTATAGGAAGGATCTTTGGGCATAATTTAGGATTGTAGAGGGAAGCAAGCGCGGCAACGGGCTTCATAGGTGTCGGATTCCCCTAACATGACCGTATCTTGATTGGCTGCCGTTCGATAGGAATATTGGGCTACCCCACCACAGGAAACGCATACGGCGTGGACTTTCGTAACATATTCGGCAATGGCCATTAAATCCGGCATCGGACCAAAAGGCAGGCCTTTAAAATCCATATCTAAGCCAGCTGCGATGACTCTTTTTCCTTGGTTAGCCAATGTATTACAAACATCTACAATGCTATGGTCGAAAAATTGTGCTTCATCTAATCCGATCACATCGCAATCTCCAGCAAGCAACAGAATTTCAACTGCACTGTGAACAGGGGTGGACCGAATGGTATTTTGATTATGAGAAACTATATCTTCATCATGATAACGCGTATCTGATGCGGGCTTAAAAATCTCAACTTGCAATTGGGCTATTTTTGCCCTCCTAAGTCTTCGAATAAGTTCTTCTGTCTTACCCGAAAACATCGAGCCACAGATCACCTCAATCCAGCCAGATGAGCTAGTTTTTTGTGTTGATTTCGAGTGATTGGGTTCTAGAAACAAGGGCGTAAAAAGCCCCTGAAATAAGTTTCAGGGGCCATTAGGTGAATATTATTTTGAGCTGAAAGTAGCCGAGAAATATTCGCGGTTCATTCGAGCTATATTTTCGATTGAAATGCCTTTTGGACATTCTGCTTCACATGCACCCGTATTTGAGCATGCACCAAAACCCTCTTCATCCATTTGGGCAACCATCGCTTGCGCACGTGTGGCAGCCTCAATTTGTCCTTGAGGTAATAAGGCTAATTGAGATATTTTAGCTGAGGTAAACAACATCGCTGAGGCATTTTTACAAGCAGCTACACAAGCCCCACAACCAATACAAGCTGCTGCGGCAAAAGCGTCATCTGCATTGTCTTTATTGATCGGTAGGTTATTTGCATCTTGTGCATTTCCTGTATTAACCGAAATAAAACCGCCAGCAGCTATGATTCGATCAAAAGCAGATCTATTCACGACTAAATCCTTAATAACAGGAAAAGCACTTGCTCTCCAAGGCTCCACGGTAATCGTCTCTCCATCTTTAAATGAACGCATGTGTAACTGACACGTAGTCACTCCACGATTAGGTCCATGCGGTCGACCATTAATGTACATGGAACACATCCCACAAATACCTTCGCGGCAATCATGGTCAAAAGCGACCGGGTCATCACCCTCTTCGATCAAACGGTTATTTAACACGTCAATCATTTCCAAAAATGACATATCGGTTGAAATACCACTCACCTGGTAGGTTTCGAATTTACCAGCCGTTTGGGTATTTTTTTGTCTCCAAATTTTGAGTGTCAGGTTTAAATTTCCTTCCATTGTATCGATTTATTTATAAGATCTTTGTGCAATTTTGATATTTTCATATTTCAATTCTTCTTTATGAAGTTTGAAACTTGATTGTTTTTCGTATTCCCAAGCGGCTACGTAGGCGTATTTATCGTCATCTCGTAAAGCTTCTCCATCTTCTGTTTGGTATTCTAATCGGAAGTGGCCACCACAACTTTCATTCCTGTCCAAGGCGTCAATACACATTAATTCCCCTAGTTCAAGGAAGTCGGCCACGCGACCAGCTTTTTCTAATTCAGGGTTTAAATTATTTATTTCACCTGGGATTTTAACGTCAGACCAAAATTCCTTTTGAAGGGCTTGGATTTCTTTAATGGATGCTTTTAGGCCTTTCTCACTTCTCGCCATTCCACATTCATCCCACATAATTTTACCTAAACGTTTGTGGAAATAATCGACGGGCTTTGAACCTTTGATGTTCATCAAAGTCTCTAAACGATCTTGAACAGCTTTTTCAGCTTTGACAAAATCTTCCGAATCAGTTGACATAGAAGGAGTACGAATCTCAGCAGCTAAATAAGCACCGATCGTATAAGGAATCACGAAATAACCATCCGCTAATCCTTGCATCAATGCCGAAGCTCCTAAACGGTTAGCCCCATGATCTGAGAAATTAGCTTCTCCTAACGCGTATAAACCTGGAACCGTTGTCATTAAATTATAATCAACCCAAAGTCCACCCATGGTATAGTGAACGGCAGGATAGATACGCATGGGAACTTCATATGGATCTTCTCCAGTGATCTGCTTGTACATATCAAAAAGGTTGCCATATTTCTCTTTCACAACCGCTTTTCCCATGGATTGAATTTCTTCGTCCGTTGGGCTATGCATGTTGTGTTTGTTGGCTTCTCCTTTACCATAGCGGATAATGGCTGCTGCATAATCCAAGTAAACGGCCATTTTAGAGGATCCTACTCCAAAACCTGCATCGCAACGTTCCTTCGCGGCTCTCGATGCAATGTCTCGTGGAACTAAATTTCCAAAAGCAGGATATCGACGCTCTAAATAATAATCTCTTTCTTCCTCAGGTATTTCATTCGCCTTACGGGTATCGTTTTCTTTTTTGGGAACCCATATACGGCCATCATTACGCAATGACTCGGACATTAGGGTCAACTTCGACTGGTGATCGCCAGAAACGGGAATACAAGTAGGGTGAATCTGTGTGTAACAAGGATTCGCAAAGAATGCTCCTTTTTTATGTGCCTTCCATGCCGCGGTCACGTTAGATCCCATGGCGTTTGTCGACAAATAAAACACGTTGCCATATCCACCGGTACATAATAAAACAGCATGCCCAAAATGTCTTTCTAAGGCACCGCTGACAGAATCACGGGCGATAATACCACGGGCTTTTCCGTCGATCGTTACGACATCCAGCATTTCATGTCGCGTAAATAATTCTACATTACCCATGCCCACTTGGCGTTGCAAGGCTGAATATGCACCTAGTAATAATTGTTGGCCTGTTTGACCCGCCGCATAAAACGTTCTTTGAACTTGGGTTCCCCCAAAGGAACGGTTTGAAAGTAAACCGCCATATTCACGTGCAAAGGGAACGCCTTGAGCCACACATTGGTCAATGATACTTCCGGAAACCTCAGCTAAGCGATGCACATTGGCTTCGCGAGCTCTATAATCACCTCCTTTAATGGTATCATAAAAAAGTCGGTAAACAGAATCACCGTCGTTTTGATAGTTTTTCGCTGCATTAATACCTCCTTGTGCGGCAATTGAGTGTGCCCGTCGAGGGGAATCTTGAAAGCAAAATACTTTTACTTTATATCCTAATTCAGCTAAAGAAGCAGCGGCTGATGCACCTGCAAGTCCGGAACCCACTACAATGATTTCCAAGCTACGTTTGTTGGACGGATTGACCAACGGAACACTAGATTTGAACTTGGTCCATTTCTCGGCTAAATTTCCATCAGGGATTTTGGCGTCTATTTTTGTCATAATTTCTTATCGGCTGATATTAATGAATCAAATGAAAATAAAATGCAATCGGCATGGAAGCAAATGTGGCAGAAATAACGACTGCATAAATAGCTCCAATACTTTTTATCGTGGGTGAATATTTAGGATGATTCCATCCTAGGGATTGAAATGCACTTTGGAATCCATGCAACAAGTGATAACCCAAGGAGATGCAACCAAGTACATAAATAATGACCACAATAGGACTTGCAAAAACGATTTGCATTTCGTTGTATAAGGTATGCGCTTCAGTCAAATCATCCGTAAGGCGAGAAAAATACCAAAAATGTTTTAAATGGATAATTAAAAAAAGCAATAACAAAGTGCCCAATAAGCCCATGGATCTTGAATACCATTTGCTGTTAGCCGAACCGTCAACCACCGCATAAGCGACCGGTCGTTTCTTTTTATTATCTAGCCATAAACGTAAACCATCAAAGATGTGTAGAAGTAAACCGGCAAATAATACAATCTCCATCGTTCGAATCACAGGATTGGTTCCCATGAATTCGGCGCCTTCATTGAAGGCCACTCCGCCATCATTCAAAAAGATGGTCGCATTAAGTCCACAATGCACAATAAGGAAGCTGATTAAAAACAGGCCCGTAATGGCCATCAGGAGCTTTTTCCCGAGAGATGAATTAAATGATTTTGTTAACCAAGCCATAAATACATGTATTTGTTAAAATTAAAATTACTCAAGCGTTTTGTTTTTTTTTACTAAGCGAATGAATTGTAGCTACCAAAATTACAATTCATACGCGGGTTCTTCAAATTAATCGATTAAAAAAACCGTTTTTTTTAAATAATTGGATTTGCCTTATTAACTTTCCTATTCACAAATAGTTTTTATGTCGGCAAGAAAAATCGCGTATTACTTTTTAGTTTTTTTTCTAGGTTGTTTCACTAGTCAGGCGACGCATTTAAAAGGTGGTGAAATTACAGTTAAACGTATTTCAGATAAAACATTAACCTATGAATTTACCTTAACCACTTACACAGAAAACAACCGGGCCAATCAGGATCAGGGAGATGTTAATTTTTGTTTTGGGGATGGTACGGCTATATTTAAAGCAAAAAGATGTTGTGGTACCCCGGTAGATATCGGCAATGGAACCATGAAAAATATCTACAAGATTGAGTATACCTATCCTGCTCCCGCACTTTTTTATAGAGTTTCAGTCGCAATTCCTAATCGGAACGATGGGGTAAGAAATATTACACGTTCGGTGGAAGTTCCATTTTACGTAGAAACCACTTTTTCGATTAATTCTGGATTAGGGCAAAACTCAACTCCCTTGCTCTTAAATCCAGCGGTCGATTTGACAGCCGTTATAGGCCAACCCTTTATTCATAATCCCAATGCGGTGGATGCGGAAGGTGATAGTTTGGCCTACCGATTGTCCGTTTCTAAAACAGGGGATTATGAAACATGTTCTTCGGTCAGTCGGGGATTAACCGCTCCTAATTTTCGTCAACCCAATGAAGTGGCTGCTGTGCCTTCCTCATTTACGATCAATTCATTGAATGGAGATTTGATCTGGGATTCACCACAGGAAGTGGGTTTGTATAACTGCGCATTCATTATTGAAGAATGGAGGAATGGAGTCAAAATTTCTGAAACGGTCAGAGACATGCAGATTGAGGTGAAAGACGTCGACAATAAAGGGCCTAAAATTATGGTCCCTCCAGATGTTTGCGTTCAAGCAGGTACTTTTTTAAATGAAACGATTTCCGCTACAGATGTTTTATCAAAATCGGGTCGTTTAGATCCAATCTCGATTTATAGTTCAGGAAATGTATATGCGATGGATACGGTTTATGCCGTAAAACAGCCTTATGCGACTTTTTCATCGTCTCTGAAGCAACCAAGTCCCGCTATTGGAGTATTTAAATGGCAAACGGCCTGTCAGCATATTCGGAAGGAAACCTATGACATTTTCTTTAAAGTGGAGGATAATCCGCCTATCAATGTGGGGGGTGGTGTGAAATTGGTCGACAGTAAAATCTGGAAAGTACGCATCATAGCACCTTCGATAAAAGGGTTAAAGGCAACGATAAAAACATCGACATCCAGCGCATTATTGACATGGAATTCCTATGCGTGTGCCTTGCCAAACGCTAAAATTATTATTTACAGGAGACAAGCGGCATGTAATCCTGTGGTGAATAAACCTTGTTCAACGGGGATGTCGCTCACGGGTTTTACCGAAATAGGTAGGGTAGATGTGATGAAGACTTCTTTTGAAGATAACAATGGGGGAAATGGTTTGATGAAAAATTCAAACTATAGCTATGTTTTGGTAGTCATTTTTACCAATAGCAAAGGTTCGGACGATTATAGCCCTATGTCGGAATCAGCCTGTGTTTTGATCCCTTCAGCGGCTCCTTTAATGACCAATGTGTCTGTTGTCAAAACGGATGCAAAGGTAGGGGAGATGCTTGTCAAGTGGACAAGACCTTTGAAACTAGACACAGCTTATTACCCAGGACCTTATCAGTATATTGTTCAAAGAGCGGATGGACAAAGTGGAAGTAATTTTTCTGCGATCACAACAGGGATTCCTGCTCAAATTTCACCGGCTAAATTGGATACCGTTTATACAGATAAGAATTTAAATACGGTGGCTGGTGCTTATCGGTATAAAGTAGATTTTTATTATTCTCAAAATAATCAATTCAAATTATTGGATTCGCCCAGTCCGGCAAGTTCTGTCTTTTTATTGGGACAAGCGGCTGTAAAATCGGTTAAATTGGCCTGGTCTGCCAACGTACCTTGGTCAAATGATTTTCAAGTGCACCGGGTATTTCGCGAGACTCCTCGGGGTTCAGGAAAGTTTAATCAAATCACTGAAGTTTCCGTTTCGGGTCCTAATTCATATACTTTTACTGACCAAGGAATTGATTATTTTACACAAGATGGGAAATTCGATGTGGTTATTTCGCCGGATTCAACCTACTGTTATTATGTGCAAACTGTTGGGACTTATGGACAAGGTTTACCTAATATAGGCTTAATTAATTCGTCCCAAATTGTGTGCATTAAGCCGCAATCCGATGTAAATCCATGTGCACCTAAATTAAGCTTGGCCGCTTTAAATTGTGAAAGTTTAGATGCCTCGTTGAATTGTCAGTTTACAAGTTTTACTAATACGCTTATTTGGACACCCACGTTGACGGGATCTTGCGATCAGAGTATTGCGAGCTATCGGATTTATTATTCGAAGGACGGGACAACATTTGGGAAAATAGCCGAAGTTTCTGATTTGAAATATTTACATCAAAAAACGGATTCTTTCATTGGTTGTTATTATATCACTGCCTTAAGCCAATTGGGCAAGGAATCGGCCAAGAGTGAAATAGTTTGCCAAGATAATTGTCCTTCATTCGATTTGCCTAATTTGTTTAGCCCTAATGGCGATGGTAAAAATGATGTATTTCAAGCGATGCGATGCCCGCGATTTGTCACACAAGTTACTTGTAAAATAGTGGATCGAAATGGCCAATTAGTATATCAATATACAGGAGATATCAATGGATTTGGTTGGGGTGGAAGGGATTTAAATGGCAATGTGATGGCGGCTTCTACCTATTTTTACACCTGTGATGTAACATTTGATGTGAAGAATGAGGCCTTAAAGACAAAGCATCTGAAGGGATGGGTCGAGTTAGTTAAATAACAAAAAATGCAAGTAATTATTGACGGGAATTGCCGGTTTTGCCTGGGGTCAACTAAATTATTGAGACGTATGTTGGCGGTGCAATTGCATGTAATTACTCAGTATGACCTTGAATATCCGAATCTTCAAAATCGATTTAATCCTTCTGATTGGGCAGTTGACAGCATCAAATTGATTGTTGGCGATCAACTATACATGAAGTCTAAAGCTATTTCTGCATTGATGGTTGAGGCTCACTGGTACTTCCAACCTTTGCGTATTTTCTTTTTATTGCCTACTAGTCTGCTGGATGCTGTGTACGATTTCATAGCCAAGAATCGCTACTTATGGGGCAAGGGAAATAACTGTGAAGTTATTTAGGTGTATAAGGTGAAGTTTGTGTAAAGAAACTCAGTGGCAAAGATTCATCCCAACGAATCGCTGCTTGTTCAAGGCCAGCACTATTGAAGTGAATGCCATCCCATCTAAATTTTTCCCCAGTCAAAGTTTCCAAATCAGCTCCAACTACTGTATTTTTTATTTCAGTTAAAATTCTTTTTTGAGCGGACTTAACTTTCATGATGGGCTCAGAGGTTCCACCCGTATTGCTTTTTGCAATGGAGAATGTTAATTGAGGTGCATCTAATAAATCTCTTGTTTTCTGAATATACATTTTGGTTGATTCTACGATCGTATTTTCTGACAACAATCCATCATTCTCCCCATGAATGACCAAAATCCCTCTTAATCCTACTTTTGAAATTTCATTGACTAAGCGCTTTTCATACAAATAAAAAGGATATCGGCCCTTCCAATCAAAAAATGGATGCTGGAATGGCAATCCCATAGCTGAAAGTCCCCATTGCTCTGAAGTAGAACCTCCGATACCTGTGTTATATATTCTTACGGGAACATTTAATTTCACTTTTAGCTTTTCAGCTAAACGTCCCCAGAAATTATTTACATTTCCTGATGAATAGTTCAACACGGAAGCCCAAGTCGGGTCAAAATTCTCAATCGTATAAGGTGTTTGTCCTTCTGCTAAAGAATGTCCAATGACGGCAAAGACTTCACCAACCTTTACATTCCAAGTTAAAAGTGTATCCGTATAAACTTTACTGTCATTAAATAATTGGATCTGCGGATAATATCCACCTGCTTTTAAGGTAAATTTACCTTTAAATTCATTGGTAACTGGGTCTATGCTAAGAGTCAACCAATCCGTTGAAACTCCACTTAAAGAACTATTGAATTTTATTTTAGCCGATTGGAATTTTTTATCTGATTTTCCGACTATTGTGATAGCTCCTTCATTATTTGCATTTCTTTGTGCAAAATCAATGCTGTTGACCTTGTCAATAATGACTGTTGAATTATTGAGAAATTTGGGTGCAATGTCTTCTGATTTGCAACCATTTAGTAAAAGAATAAGGCCCAATAAAGGTAAAATTGATAAATTTTTAATCATAGTTTTAATGGGCTATGTGTTTTCTTCGTTTCAGAAAACGCTTCATTTTTTTATCTTTGCAAACAAATTTACATTAAATAATTAATTTATAAATGAAGGCATATATTTTTCCTGGTCAAGGATCGCAATTTCCCGGAATGGGGAAAGATTTATTTGAAACCTATTCTTTTGCAAGGGAAATATTTTCTGAGGCAGATGAACTTCTCGGTTTTTCACTTTCTGAAATCATGTTTAATGGTACGGAAGATGAGCTTAAGCAAACGAAAGTGACCCAACCGGCCATTTATTTGCATTCAATTCTAATTGCAAAATTAGGTACAAATTTCAAGCCTGATATGGTCGCTGGCCATTCTCTTGGAGAGTTCTCTGCTTTAGTGGCTTGCGGAGGGTTAAGTTGGCAAGACGGTTTATCCTTAGTTTCCAAGCGTGCAATAGCTATGCAAAAAGCATGTGAAATCCAGCCCAGTACCATGGCTGCAGTTTTGGGATTAAGTGATGAACAAATTGAAATAGTTTGTGCTGAATTTACTGGCGAGGTAGTTGCCGCTAATTTTAACTGTCCTGGTCAAGTGGTCATCTCTGGAAGTATCAAAGGTGTTGAGCTTGCCGGTGAAAAATTAAAAGAAGCAGGAGCAAAAAGAGTATTGTTATTGCCTGTAGGCGGAGCTTTTCATTCCCCATTTATGGAGCCAGCCCGATTGGAGTTATCTGCGGCCATTGAAGCGGCCAAAATTGATCGCCCGATATGCCCAATATTTCAGAATGTAAACGCAAAGGCATCCCAAAATGAAGTGGAAATCAAAGCCAATCTAATTGCTCAATTGACCGGTCCGGTTCGTTGGACTCAATCCATCGAAGCGATGGTTTCAGCTGGTGCAACCGACTTTATCGAATGTGGACCAGGAAAAGTTTTACAGGGCTTAGTGAGGAAAATCAATTCGGAATCAATGGTGTCTTCGATGGAACTGATTAGTTAATTGGAAAAATTAAAATTAATAGCTTGATTTTCAGCGCTTGAACCTAATTCTACAGAAATAATTCAATTATTTTGAATCAATGTTTGATAATTACAGCGCAAGCGCTTAATTTTGCACTCGGTTAAGATTGACCTATGGTGTAAAGGTAACACACCAGTTTTTGGTTCTGGTTTTCTAGGTTCGAATCCTAGTAGGTCAACAAAAAGCCCCAAATATTTATTTGGGGCTTTTTTATTGTGTTATTATATTATTAACGATAAACACTGATATTTTTTTGGTAAATCATTCCATCGGCTGTTTTTACCAGTATTTTGTAAAGTCCTTGATTAATTTGTCCTACATTAATTTGTGCAGTACCGTCTTGATTGACGTTGGAATCCATTAATATTTTTCCATCTATCGTGTATATTTTAATGATTGCCCCGTTTAGGGAAGATTTAGATTGAATAGAAATGGAGGTGCTAGCTGGATTTGGAAAAACAGTTAAGCCGAAATCTTCAGGAAGTGTATAATTGAATTCAACTTTAGGTGAGATACAAGTTAACGTATTTGAATATTTTTTGAAGGCAGTATTTGAGTATTTGCCTGTGTCTTTAACTCTTAAAATGGATGTAATTTCACTTAAGGGTGCACCATTGAACTCCCAAGCATATTTAATATCCCCATCCGTTTTTGTTTTCCCATTTAAAAAATAGGGACTTTCTAGCGCGATAACTGGAGCGGTTGGATTGTCAAATACTTTCGTTT
>CANIYB010000029.1 GCA_947471105.1 Cytophagaceae bacterium | reverse complement strand
TCGCAAACAAATATGTACAAACGGAGGAAACCATTAAGCAAAAAATTCAATTTCAATAGCATATGAAAGCAATCGCAATAATAACATGTATGTGGCTAAGTTTTTCGGCACAAGCGGCGCATCTAGGCCAGGACTCGATTTTATTAAAAATAGACAAACGGAATCAAACCTTGTTAGGCACCCAAGGAGATAAGACCAAAACTTTGAAGGAGGAGTTGACCCAGGTATTTGAGAAAAAGGGATTGGTCTTGTCGGATAGTTTATGGCAAAATATTCGAAAAGGAATTCAGTCGAATTCGGATTTAGATAGCAGCCTTAATGTTAGAATTGGTAATAGCCAGGTAAAAATAGCTATTATTCGATCAGATAGAGAATGGTTGGGCCAACAATCGAGTGCCGCACGCAATAAACCCCTGGATCGAATTATAGAAATTGGAACTAATAAAAAAGAGGTCATTGATATTGGATTAAATGGCATTCATGTAAAAGATGGGAAGGAAGAGGTTCATGTCGACTGGAATGGTGTTCGGGTAAAAGAATCAAATGGAGAGGAGACGCGTGTTTATTGGGGTCCCGATTCACTAAAGGCCAAACAAAAAAAGGAGAATGCCCATTTATTCAGTCGGGATGGCTTGAATCTTTACCTTGGATTAAATGGACTATCAGGACAAGTTCCCTCGATTACCACCATGATATATCCGCCGAACTATTTACAGACAGACACTGAATTAAAGCCATTCAGTTCCAGATACGTAAGTGTTGAATTTTCTGAGTCATTGACCCTTGTAAAGGGCAAAAAAAGTGATTTTAGGTTAGGCTTGGGGATAAGTTTTGATTGGTATAATTTCATGTTTGACCATAATCGATTGGTACAAAAAGCAAATCAAGGGGCCATATTCCAACCAATGTTCGACGCGCAAGGCAAAGAAATAGCTTTTAGCAAAAATAAGTTGACCGTATCGTACATCAATATCCCCATCATGCCACATGTGGTATTTAGTAAAAACTCGGGGGTACAAATGATTGGTTTAGGAGGTTATGTAGGTTATCGAATTGATAGTTGGACTAAATCCATCGAAGAGAAAACCGAAAATTTGAGTAGGGTTTCTTCCAATTTTAATTTAAATCAATTCCGATACGGGTTGAGGGCAGAATTTGCATTTAAGAAATTGCCGAATTTATTTTTCAACTACGACCTAAGCCCTTTGTTTGAAAAAAATTCAAGTCCTAATCTAGCTGGATTTAGTTTTGGTATTCGCTTATTATAAAAATTTATCAGAAATTTTTCGGTCAGGTGTTTGCAGAAATAAAAAAATGAGGTACTTTTGCAAACTATTTCAGCAAAACGTTTCGCTGAAAACCAAGAAAATGGGGATATACCAGAGCGGCCAAATGGGGCAGACTGTAAATCTGCTGGTGAATGCCTACGGTGGTTCGAATCCATCTGTCCCCACCATAAAATAGCCGTAACTGCCTGTTTTATAATTGATTGTAAATTAAGCGGGAGTAGCTCATTTGGTAGAGCGATAGCCTTCCAAGCTATAGGTGGCGGGTTCGAGCCCCGTCTCCCGCTCGAATAAAATAGGGTATGAAGAAAAAACGCTTCATATCTAATTTTTATTTAGTGAATCGAAAGAGATTCACAAAAGGCCGCAAGGTAATGCCTTTGTAGCTCAGTGGTAGAGCACTTCCTTGGTAAGGAAGAGGTCGGCAGTTCAATCCTGCTCAAAGGCTCTTAGCACGAAAGCGAAGGAAATAGCGAATGGCCGAATGGATAAGTACACATTTGAAACTTTTTATAACTTAATTAAGAACTAAATAATCATGGCAAAAGAGAATTTTGACCGAAGTAAACCCCACGTTAACATTGGTACTATTGGCCACGTTGACCACGGTAAAACAACTTTAACAGCTGCTATCACTAAAGTTCTTTCTGAAAAAGGTCTTGCTGAGAAAAAAGATTTCTCTTCCATTGACTCTGCTCCAGAAGAAAAAGAGCGTGGTATCACGATTAACACGGCACACGTTGAGTATTCTACGTTGAACCGTCACTATGCACACGTTGACTGTCCAGGTCACGCGGATTATGTGAAGAACATGGTAACGGGAGCTGCACAAATGGACGGAGCTATCTTGGTAGTTGCGGCTACAGATGGTCCAATGCCACAAACTCGTGAGCATATCCTTTTGGCTCGCCAGGTTGGTGTACCTCAATTGGTTGTATTCATGAACAAAGTGGATATGGTGGATGATCCAGAATTATTAGAATTAGTAGAAATGGAGATCCGTGAGCTTCTTTCATTCTATGAGTTTGATGGTGATAACATTCCAGTAATCCAAGGATCTGCGTTAGGTGGATTGAATGGAGATGCTAAGTGGGTTGCTACGATTGATGCTTTGATGGAAGCAGTAGATAGCTGGATTCCACTTCCTAAGCGTGATGTTGATAAGCCATTCTTGATGCCAGTTGAAGACGTATTCTCGATCACTGGTCGTGGTACAGTTGCAACGGGTCGTATTGAGACGGGTATTGTTAACTCAGGTGAGTCGGTTGATATCTTAGGTATGGGAGCTGAAAACTTGAAATCTGTTGTTACAGGTGTTGAGATGTTCCGTAAGATTTTGGATCGTGGAGAAGCTGGAGATAACGTAGGTTTATTGTTACGTGGTGTTGAAAAAACAGATATCCGTCGTGGTATGGTTATTTGTAAGCCAGGTTCTGTAAAGCCTCATACTCACTTCAAAGCAGAGGTTTATATCTTGTCAAAAGAAGAAGGTGGACGTCACACTCCATTCTTTAATAAATATCGTCCACAATTCTATTTCCGTACAACAGACGTAACAGGAGAAATCATGTTACCTGCGGGAGTTGAGATGTGTATGCCTGGTGATAACTTAACGATTGATGTTACGTTATTAAGCCCAGTAGCTATGGATAAAGGTCTTCGTTTCGCGATTCGTGAAGGAGGTCGTACGGTAGGTGCAGGTCAGGTGACTGAAATCTTAGACTAATTTTTTTAGTTGATGTAGAAAAGAGCGGTCACTGGCCGCTCTTTTTTTTTCCTAATATTTAAAAATATTACCTATGAAAAAATTATTATTCTTTTTGTTGTTCATTTCCTATGAGGGTATGGCACAGGAATTTTATGAAATCAGAACTTATCAAATGAAGTTCAGTGGAAGGGTGAATATTTTGGAAAATTATTTATCCAAAGCATTAATTCCTGCTCTAAATAAATATGGCGTTTCCAAAGTGGGTGTGTTCAAGGATTATGGAAAGCCGGAGCCGGCGATCGTAGTCGTAGCGATTCCATTTGCATCCCTTTCTGCTTATGCTGGATATAAGGATGCGTTGGAGAAAGATGCGGAATACCAACAAGCAGCTACTGCATATTTTCAGCATGTAGGATTAGATAAACCGATGTTTGAGAAAATTTCTATTTACTTAGCCAAATCATTTGCTGGACATCCCGCGTTGACTTTGCCTAATAAGCAAGCGGGCAGAATTTATGAATGGAGGACCTATGAAGCCTATAATGAAGATGCCCTTAAGCGTAAAATTGCCATGTTTAATGACGCGGAATTAGCCGTTTTCGATAAAGTAGGTTTGCATAACGTGTTTTTTGGCGAAGTGTTAGCAGGCGAAAATACGCCCTGTTTGAGTTACATGGTTTCGTTTGAAAACATGGCTGAGCGGGATGCCAATTGGGCTAAGTTTGGAGCTGATCCAGATTGGAAAAGAATTTCAGGAGATGCCAAATATGCCAATAGTCATTCGCGTACGGTACGTAAATTCTTAGAACCTACGAGCTATTCGCAATGGTAGGTAGGCTTTAATTAAAAAAGGAGGTTTGTTAATTATGATTTTTTACCTAAATTTGCAATCCTTTCTACGGGCATAGTATAATGGTAGTATGCAGGTCTCCAAAACCTTTGGTCAGGGTTCGAATCCTTGTGCCCGTGCAATGTAATAATTTAAAAACCGGAAATCCGGTGAAAATATGAGCAGTATAACATCTTTGATTAAGGAATCTTGGGTAGAAGTAACGGAGCATGTTACTTGGCCTAAGTTTACTGAACTCCAATCAAGTTCTATTTTGGTTTTGGTTGCATCATTAATTTTTGCCTTATTGGTAGGCATCGTTGATTTAGCCTTTAAAACTGGATTGGATTTATTTTATAGTTCATTTTAAATTAGGGTTTAGGCCCGTCCTTAACAAACAACAATTGCCATGGCAGAGACTAAATGGTATGTTTTGAGAGCAATTTCAGGACAAGAAAAAAAGGTAAAAACGTATATGGAGAACGAATTAGCGCGCCAAGGTGTGTCTGAAGCAGTTCCACAGATATTAATTCCGACAGAAAAAATTTACGAAATTCGTAAAGGCAAAAAGGTCATTCGCGAGAAGAACTTATTTCCTGGCTATATTATGGTTGAAGCAGATTTAGCCGGAGAGGTTAGTCATATTTTGACTTCCACTCCAGGGGTAATCGGCTTTTTACAAACAACCAATGAGGTAATCGAGGAAGAGAAGATTGAGGGCGGAAAGACTAAAAAGGTGAAGGTCAATGTAAAGAGACCTATGCCGATTAACCAAACGGAAGTCAATCGTATTTTAGGTAAGGTTGACGAGTCAGCAGCCATCGAAGAATTTGCATCAGTGACTTTCATCAAAGGAGAAACTGTTCATGTCATCGACGGACCGTTCGCTACTTTTGAGGGAACGATTGAAGAAATTCATGAGAACAGCAAGAAGCTATCCGTTATGGTGAAAATATTTGGCCGTAATACGCCACTTGAATTAAATTACTCTCAAGTAGAAAAATAGATTTCAATTTTAATTTGGAAAAAGTCCTGAAGAAAACTTCAGGACTTTTTTTATGTAAAGTATTTGCAAATTAGAATAAAAGCCCTAATTTTGCAGTCCGTTTAAAAAGCGGCAATTTCTGTTTTGAAAATTTCAAAAGGGGATTGGGCCTGATCGTAATGTTACACGGGAGGGTCACCCGGAGGGGAATCAGATAAGGAAGCTTCCACCCTTATTGGCAGATAAACCTCTAATTCACTAAATAAACGATGTTTTAACATGGCAAAAGAAATAGCTGGCTACGTAAAGCTTCAATGCAAAGGTGGCCAAGCCAATCCTTCACCACCCATCGGTCCTGCATTAGGTTCGAAAGGATTAAATATCATGGAGTTTTGCAAGCAGTTTAATGCAAGAACTCAAGATAAAAACGGCGTAGTATTGCCGGTCCTAATTACTTATTATGCGGATAAATCGTTTGATTTCGTTGTAAAAACTCCTCCTGCTCCTATATTATTATTGGAAGCGGCGAAGGTGAAGTCAGGTTCGGCACAGCCAAACTTGAAGAAAGTTGGATCAGTATCTTGGGATCAAGTGCGAGTAATCGCAGAAACTAAAATGCCTGATTTAAACTGTTTTACAGTCGAGGCAGCAATGAGTATGATTGCTGGAACGGCCCGATCAATGGGAATTACTGTTTCCGGTGAAAAACCGTTCTGATTTTTATAATCGGAAATTAACAATTTAATTAAAAGGTAATGGCAAAACTTACGAAGAAAATAAAGGAAGCCCTTTCAAAATACGATGCAACGCAAGCGTATTCGCTTGAAAAAGCAGCGGAGATTTTGAAAGAAATTTCTTATACAAAATTCGATGCCTCTGTGGACATAGATGTTCGCTTAGGAGTAGATCCCCGCAAAGCGGACCAAATGGTTCGTGGCGTGGTTGCCCTACCTCATGGAACAGGTAAAGACGTACGAGTTCTCGTATTGTGTTCACCTGATAAAGTAGAGGAGGCAAAAGCAGCCGGTGCAGATCACGTGGGATTGGATGATTACATTGCAAAAATCGAGAGCGGCTGGACCGATATCGACGTAATCATTACGATGCCAACCGTGATGGCAAAATTAGGCCGTTTGGGTCGTGTGTTAGGACCTCGCGGTCTGATGCCTAATCCAAAGTCGGGTACAGTGACTTTGGATGTAGGAAATGCAGTGAAAGAAGTGAAAGCAGGTAAAATCGATTTTAAAGTTGACAAAACTGGTATCATCCATACCTCAATAGGTAAGGTTTCTTTTGGAGCTGATAAAATTGTAGATAATGCATTAGAAGTAATCAATACATTGATGAAATTAAAGCCATCTTCTGCTAAAGGAACTTATGTTAAATCGATCAATTTATCATCGACGATGTCTCCGGGCATTATCATTGATAAAGGGACAGTAACTGGATTGTAATCATGACAAGAGAAGAAAAAAATCAGATTATTGATGAGTTGAGCGAAAAGTTCGCGGCAACTCCGTACTTCTACTTGGCAAGTACAGCTGGACTATCTGTAGCAGAGGCAACTCAGTTTCGCAGAATGTGTTTTACTAAAGGCGTTGAATATAAGGTGTTCAAAAACACGTTGATTTCAAAAGCATTAGCTAAAACGGGAACAGATTATAGTTCTTTAGATGCTGAAGTTTTGACTGGAATGACAGGAATTATCTTCTCCCCAGGAGATGCTAAATTACCTGCTAAACTGATCAAAGATTTCAAAAAAGAAGCAGGTAAAGACAAAATCAAGTTCAAGGCGGCTTCCATTGAAGGTGGATTATACATTGGCGAAGGCCAATTAGTATCACTAGAAAATATCAAGTCGAAAAACGAGATGATTGGCGAAGTGATCGGATTATTGCAATCGCCTGCTAAAAATGTCATTAGTGCATTATTAAGCGGCGAAAAGAAATTAGCTGGAATCGTGAAGACTTTGTCTGAGCGACCTGAATAATTTTCAACAAGTTTAACAAGAGGGTAAACCTCATAAAATAATTAATTTATAACTATTAAATTTTCAAAAAATGGCAGATTTAAAAGCGTTCGCTGAACAATTAGTGAACTTAACTGTAAAAGAAGTAAATGAATTAGCTACTATCCTTAAGGATGAGTATGGTATTGAGCCAGCTGCTGCTGGTGCTGTTATGGTTGCAGGTCCTGCAGCTGGTGGCGGTGCTGGTGATGGTGGTGAAGCTGCTGCTGAGAAATCATCTTTTGATGTAATCTTAAAAGCATGTGGTCCTAACAAATTAGCGATCGTTAAATTAGTAAAAGATCTTACAGGTCTAGGTTTGAAAGAAGCGAAAGATGTAGTTGATGCTGCACCTAAAGCGGTTAAAGAAGGAGTAAGCAAGGACGAAGCTGAAGGTTTGAAGAAAACTTTAGAAGAGGCTGGTGCTGAAGTTGAATTAAAATAATTCAATTACCTGATTAATTAAAAAGGGAATGGCAACATTCCCTTTTTTTTGCTTTATTTAAGATTTGAAGAGAATTACTCATTTCATTATTCATGCGAGATATAATCCAACTTCTTCCTGATGCGATAGCTAATCAAATTGCAGCTGGTGAAGTGGTGCAAAGACCTTCCTCAGTGGTCAAAGAATTAATGGAAAATTCGATTGACGCAGGAGCATCCACGATCCAACTCATCATTAAAGATGCTGGAAAGGGAAGTATTCAAGTCATCGATGATGGCCAAGGAATGTCTGAAACCGATGCACGCATGTGTTTTGAAAGACATGCCACATCCAAAATCCGAAAGGCTGAAGATTTATTCACCATCAAAACTATGGGCTTTCGTGGGGAAGCAATGGCCTCCATCTCCTCCGTCGCGCAAGTCGAACTAAAAACGAAAAGAGCAGAGGACGAATTAGGCACTTTAATCAAAATAGATGCCTCCGTACTCAAATCACAGGAATTAATTCAATGCGCCAAAGGGACTTCGATCATCATTCGCAATCTCTTTTATAACATTCCCGCGCGCAGGAATTTCCTTAAATCAAATCCCGTTGAAATTCGCCATATCTTGGATGAATTCCAACGAATATCCCTGGCTAATCCAAGCATCAAATTTTCGTTCATTCAAAATGATCAGGAAACGTATTCTTTGCCCCAAGATAAATTAGGAAAGCGAATCGTCGATCTATTTGGTAAATCCTACCGGGAACAATTAGCCGCTTGCGAAGAAGATACCTCCTATGTCAGTATCAAGGGGTACGTTGGCAAGCCCGAACATGCAAAAAAGACAAGAGGAGAGCAATTTTTCTTTGTCAACAACCGGTTCATTAAAAACAGTTATTTGAATCATGCGGTCATGACCGCTTATGAGCGACTTTTGGCCGACGGTGCATTTCCTTTTTATGTGTTATTTCTAAGCATAGATCCCGCGCACATCGACATCAATGTCCACCCCACCAAAACAGAAATAAAGTTTGATGACGAACGTTCTATTTACGCCATCGTCCAAGCAGCAGTCAGAAAAACCCTCAGCATCAATAATTTAATTCCTTCGCTCGACTTTGAAACCAATGTAAATTTCAACGTACCCACAACCTTTGGGTTGACACAAAGAACCATTGAAAAAAGTGACGCGTTTAAAGCAAGACCAACCCAAGACGCTTGGAAAAAGCTTTATGAAGGAATGGATAATAATATTAGCGCGTTTGAGCAACAAAGTTCCACGCAAAGCATGAAAATTTTTGATTCGACCAACGAGCCAAAAACGATTCAGAGTAAAGCAAATGACTGGAATTATGATTCCGTTAACACCCCCAATTTTCAGGTTATCCAAGTACTACAAAAATATTTAGCCATTCATATCACGGACGGTTTACTATTAATCGATCAGAAAAAAGCATATCAAAGGATTTTGTATGATCAGTTTATTGATCATTTAAATAGGAAGAACGGGGCATCCCAACAATTACTTTTCCCTCGAACGATTCACATAAATCCAGCGGATCAAATGCTATTCGAAGAAATAAAGCAAGAAATTAAAGACCTTGGATTTAGAATGGAAATGGATTCTGACCATAATTTCTTAGTACAAGGAATTCCATCCGGAATTTTAGAAGAGGATTGCCAATTAATCATTGAAGGTATTTTGGAGCAAATTAAAAATGAGAATACCGATTTTGCATCCCATCGAAATGAAAAAATTGCTCAAGCGATGGCCAATAAAACCGCCAGCAAATACACGCAGAAAAAACTTAGTCATGAGGAAATGAATGCTCTGATTGGGCAATTATTTGCCAGTTCAAATCCTAACTTCTCCCCCAATGGCGAAGAAATTAGTAAGCTAATGACCGAGAATTACTTGATTAATTTATTTAGCTAACTCAATTGCCCGGTCTCTCGCGGCAAAAATACCCTCCTTTAAACCCTCCGAAACGCCTAACTCTTTAAACGTTTTTAAAGCAGCTTCCGTGGTTCCACCCTTTGAGGCTACCGCCTGGATTAATTCATCCAAATTTTTATCACTCGTTTGCATTAAATGATAGGACCCTAGCATTGTTTGCTTGACCAATAAGGCCGACATAGCTGAATCGAAGCCCATTTCAACACCCGCGTCAATCATCGCCTTAATCAAATAGAAAAAATAAGCAGGCCCACTCCCACTCAAACCTGTTACCGCATCGAGTAATTTTTCATCTTCCAAAAATACCGCTCGGCCCGTCGAGTTAATTAGATTTTCGACCTTCCTGATGTCTGAAAGGCCTACCGCAGAAGCCGAAGCAAAAGCAGTCATTCCCATCCCCAATAAGGCTGGCGTATTAGGCATAGCCCGAATAATTAATTCATGAGATAAAGTAGCCTGTAAATTAGCAATAGGTATTCCCGCCATGATCGAAAGTACTAATTGGCCCGGCACTATAAATTGAGCCAATTCCTCTGAAACCATTGGATAGTCCTGCGGTTTTACAGACAAAATGATTAAATCAACATCCGAAATTTTAGCAGAAATGGTATCCACGACCACACCGGCTTTTTGCTCTTGTAATATTTCTCCCCGCTCCTTATTTTTTTCAATCAATAAAAGATTCTCTTTTTGGACTAAATTATATTGAATGAATGAATTGGCAAAAGCCATACCCATATTTCCACAACCAATGATAGCTATCTTCATATCCGTTTATTTTCCAGAAAATAAATTTGTTAAAAATTGATCCAAGGCCTCTCCCCTTAAACCCTTAGCAATGACTTTTCCTTCCTTGTCCAACAAAAAAGTCATCGGGATAGCAGAAACTTGATACGCCTGAGCCGCCACGGAATTCCAATATTGTAAGTCGGAAACATGTTTCCAAACTAATTTATCTGCTTCAATCGCCTTTAACCAAGCACTTTTGTCTTGATCCAAACTTACCCCATAAATTTCAAAGCCCTTGTCTTTAAATCGGGCGTAAGTCTTAATCACGTTTGGATTTTCACGCCTGCAGGGGCCGCACCAACTAGCCCAAAAATCAATCAACACATATTTTCCGCGTAGAGAGGATAGCGCGAGGCGTTCACCTGAGGGTTGGCTAAGGGCGATTTCCGGTGCTTCAGAACCAACTCCTACCCCTTTTAATCTTTTTAAATTCTCAAGAAAGGGTTTAACCTGCGGGTGATTAGGCCTATCCTTTTTAAATCGAGCCCCCACCGCTTCTAATATTGCTATTTCTGAGTCTGCAGGCAAAAAATTGGTTGCCCACAAAGCCACTAAATTTGTACCCATCAGTGGAATAAGATCTTTGATCTTTTTCATGGTGATCGCTTGGGCCAATGAAAATTCCTTTTGAATTCGCTCTTGAGCTGCAGGATTTTTTTGAATCTCTGCATTCCACACAGTCACTTTACTTTCTAATTCTTTTGAAATAAGAAGCAATTGGTTCATGTAGGTGAAATTGGGTGTATTTCCTTTGACAGTATAAGTACCTGGTTTTTCGGGTAAATTGATTCCTTCGGCTTGAACGTCAACAACCTCCTTACCCTCTAAAATTAAAAGTACTTTTTGTGGATTAGGGATGTCATAAAAATTAACTAGGTAGAATCCTCCTTGGTCGATGATGGTCCCTTTAAAATTAACTTCCTTTTGAGCATTTGGCAACATGGAATCTACCTTGATCGCCTGCCCTCTTCCATTAATCCATTCCAAATATATTTTTCGATCAGGGACGACATGAGTTGCTTTCACTTTTACTTGGAATCCCTGACCCAAAGAATTTGGGGACATCAAACCAAGCAAACATAAAATAATTAAATATCTCATCTCGTTACATTTAATGGCTTAACGCCTCACTGACCAATTGGTTCACTTTTTTAGGATCTGCCGTACCTTTTGAACGCTTCATTACTTCTCCGATAAATAAGGCCAACAAACCCTTTTTACCTCCCTGGTATTCCTTAACCTTTTCAGGGTAAGCAGCTAGTGCCTGATTGACCCATTCTTGAAGTTCATCACCAGACTGTTCCTGAGACCAATTATGCTCATTGACAATTTCGGATGGACTTTGCTTCGGATTTTCAATACATAAAGGCAAAATTTGTTGGACCGCTAAATTATGCGAAATAACGCCTTTTTCAACTAAATTAACAAGATCAGCGAGGTTTTCAGGACTTAACACAAATTGGTCTATCGGCAAATTATGCTCATTCAAATAGGATTTAACAGGGCCCATGAGCCAATTAGAAATTTGCTTAGCATGTGCAGCATGTTCATAAACCGACTGAAAATACATGGCCATTTCCCTGCTTTCAGATAAAAAATGAGCGTCGTAGGCAGGTAAATTATATTCCTCTATTAATTTCTTCTCTTGCTCCCAAGGCAACAAAGGCATCTTAGCTCTAATCTCGGCTAACCAATCCTCCGTAATTTCCAACGGGGATAAATCGGGCTCAGGGAAATACCGATAATCATTCATCGATTCCTTTACGCGCATACTATTCGTTATGCCCAAATGAGCATCAAAGGTTCTCGTCTCTTGAATGATTTGTATGCCCGAGTTCAATGACTCTGTTTGGCGTATAATTTCATGCTCAATCGCTCTTTGGATATTGCGCAACGAGTTCATGTTTTTAATTTCAACCTTTGTTCCTAATTTTTCAGAACCTTCAGGACGCAGAGATACGTTTACATCGCAACGAAGCGATCCTTCCTCCATGTTTCCATCGCAAATCCCTAGATAACGTACGAGTTTTCGTACCTCTGAAACCATGGCGAATGCTTCTTCGCTAGAATGCAATGCAGGTTCTGTAACCATTTCAATCAAAGGTGTCCCCGCACGGTTGTAATCAATAAAACTAAATGGATTATCCCCCTCATGTAGTGATTTACCAGCATCTTCCTCCAGATGAATGTGGTGAAATGGCAAAACTTTTTCCCCACCTTTAAGATGCACGGTAATGGAACCCCCTAAACAAATAGGCGTTTTATCTTGGGTAATTTGATATCCTTTAGGAAGATCTGGGTAGAAATAATTTTTACGGTCAAAATTTTGCCAAGAGGCAATTTTGGAACCTAAGGCAAGACCCATCTTAATCGCAAATTCAACCGCCCGGACATTAAGTTTTGGCAAAGTCCCTGGGTGACCCAAGGTAATGGCCGAAATTAAGGTATTTGGATTTTGACCAAAAAGCACAGGGTCACTTGCAAAAATTTTTGAATTAGTTTGCAATTGAGCATGGATTTCAAGGCCGATGACAGGCTGATAAACGATTGGGGAATTAGTACTCACAAAGGATATTTAAATTAAGTGAGTAAAGATACTAAAAAGGGTAAATATTTCTTGATTAAGCGCTTATTTTACAAGTACAGGTTTTTTTATGCTTGTAATTAACCCAATAGGCGATGCTGATAACTGCACCTAACAAGATGCCAAATAACCAGGCATAAGACTGATTTGCTAAAACCATATCCAACCCTTTGATCATGAAGCCTAGGCCCAAAAAATACAAGGGAAGTGGTTGGCGGTGCTTCCTGTAATCCAACACTAAAATGATTGCTGCTAATAAAAAACTGGATAAAACTAAAATCCATTCCAAATTTGAACTAAATGCGAAAGAGCTTGCCAAATACGGAGCAAAAAATAAGAAAATAGGCAAGGTTAGGCAATGCACTGCACAAGCAATTGACAACAAAACACCCACTTTTTCTATCGCTAAAAACTTATATTTAGACATTTATTTAATTATTTAATAGATAAGTCAAAAATCAAATCTATATCAGAACTTCCTCCAGCTTCATTACCTGTTTTAACAGCTTTGCCGTTGATAGGCGGTTGATGTTTAAGTATAAGATTTAGTTTTCCTGTACCGGCAGCATTTTGAGTAGATCCAGAAGACAACAATCCAATGGGTAAGCCATTTTTATCTTTATCCATAGCTTTTAAGCTGAATAAAGACGCTGGGTCAATTTTAAAAACAAACAGGTGAACATCACTTTCTAATTTTATTTGTTCTGTGATATTAGACTTAGGGTTTTTAGTCTCATCGTAGACGTTAATTTCCAAAGAATAACTCATGTTCTTGTCTAAAACAATCTTATCAAACTTTTCTGGAGGAGTTTTCGCGTCACCATCTTTATCTTGAAAAGAAAAAGTGCTTACTTTTTTATTTGAATCTGTAAATGTTAAATCTACGGAAGTAATTAACTCATTATCATCTGTTGGGACAACTTCATCCTTTTTGCACGAAAAATGCAAGGAAAATAAAATAAAAAATAAGACAAACTTTTTCATAGGACTATCAGAAATGCAATACTGTTGCAAGATAAGCAAAAAGTTTTATTTTGCAACAATGTTGCACTATTAAATTAGGTAATAGGTATCAGGTAATAAGTATTAGGTAACTGGTATTAGTTTTGGGGCAAAAAAAAACCGCGATCTTTCGATGCGGTCTTTTAATAACTTGGAGCTTACTTACTTTCCCGGGTTTGATCCCAGTATCATCAGCGGTGCGGGGCTTAACTTCTCTGT
>CANIYB010000028.1 GCA_947471105.1 Cytophagaceae bacterium | reverse complement strand
CAAGTACAGTAACACATGCTTTCATTCAAGGCCGAGCAATAAACTTGGATAATAAGCATAGCCAATTGTTTGAAAGATATAAGTATAAATATTCGATTAAGTAAAAAAAAAGTTAGTTCAAAAACGAAAGGAGTGGAATTTATTCTACTCCTTTTTTTGTAATTAGTCGAAATGGCACATGTCATTAAATGACATTTATCCGACTGTAAGTCTAATAAAATTCTCTAATGGTGCAAACGAAATCAGTATAGTTATTAAAATTTATTTTGTTGCATAATTTAATTGGTAATTTGAAAAACATATTTGAAATATGTAATAAAATTTAACCACTAAATACCTAAGATGATGAAAACAAAATTGAATTTCTCGGTACTTTTAATTAAATCTCGCCGGTCAAAGCGACTGACCCAACGCGAAGTGGCACAGGCCGTCGGAGTAAGCCAAAGCGCTTATAATTATTGGGAGTCAGGAAAACATTACCCAAACGTTCAGAAGATTTATTCTTTAACTCGAGTATTAAGCATACCTATTGAAGAAATGATTGGCGGTTGACCATTAAAATCCTTGGACTTAATCTCCAAGGATTTTAATTCGTTTGCTTAATATGCGTACCTTTGAATGATGATCATTTATCTGAAAAATTTAGCGAGTTATATTTTCGTTTTTGGATTGCTCCTAGGTTGCGGCATTGCTGATAAATCCGTACAAAAAAACAATTATTTTGCATGGTCAGCTTTTTTGAAGCAGCAAATTATTGGGTATGCCAAATCAAATCAAAGGGTTCACAAGACGGTTGTGCTAGACGGGAAAAAGGAAGTAAAAATTGTCTCAAATGTAGATTGGGAAAAGGAATTTGCGCTATATCTAGAAGCGGATCTTAATAAGCCAGCTTATGAAAAGAGTTACGATAACCTTTCGGAGCCTGGATTTTATTGGTATTCTTTGAAAAAAGACGAAAGTTTACCAGTCAAAAAAATGATTATTCATTTAGATGCTGATGAACGTCCCGCCAAGGTGGAAATTGAAATTTCTCAAAAAAACTTTTTATTTGAAACTAGGAAAAAGCTCTTTATGAATTTTTCAGAGGGACGGATTCAAACGTATTATATTGAAGGAATGCAGCAGTTTTTTTTAGCGGAACCCACGAGCTATAAAATATTAGGCGTGTTAATCGCCAAATAATCCACTCGATAAATAGCGATCTCCTCGGTCACAGATAATACAAACAATTAGTCCTTCTTCTAATTCATTGGCTAGTCGAATGCTGGCAGATATACCCCCGCCACTACTCATCCCTCCAAAAACGCCTTCTACTTTCGCGAGTTTTCGAGTCATTTCGATGGCATCCTGCTCGGAAACATCCATAATTCGGTCTACTCGTGAAGGGTCATAAATTTTTGGTCGGTATTCGATGGGCCAACGCCTTATTCCGGGTATTTTAGAACCTTCAGTAGGTTGGCAACCCACGATTTGAATATCAGTGTTTTGCTCCTTTAAATACATGGAAGTCCCCATAATCGTCCCCGTAGTTCCCATGGAGCTAACAAAATGCGTAATTTTTCCCTGGGTATCTCGATAAATTTCAGGACCGGTGGTTCTATAATGGGCCAAATAATTATCAGGGTTTTCGAATTGATTCAGCAAAATGTATTCGCCAGATTTCGATTTTTCTACGGCATAATCACGCGCTGATTCGATGGTTTCTGTTAAGGTAACTTTGGCACCAAAAGCCTCCATGGTCAGAACGCGTTCTTTGGTCGAATTGGATGGCATGGCTAATTCAATTTCGATTCCGTATAAACGCGCAATCATGGCTAAAGCGATGCCGGTGTTTCCTGAAGTTGCTTCGATTAATTTAGTCCCCGATTTGATTTCTCCTCGCTCTAGTGCTCCCTGAATCATGCTTTTTGCCGCACGGTCTTTGACTGACCCCCCAGGGTTATCGCCCTCTAATTTCCCAAAAATTTTAACTCTGGGATTATCATGCAAACGAGTAAGTTCCACTAATGGGGTATTGCCAACTAAATCTAACAAATTGCTCATTTTAACCTTTGATTAATTTTGAGGTGGATTGGTGATAAATTTTAGTTTGTGCAGGAACACTATGGGTTAGCCAAACATTTCCACCAATAATGGATTCTTTTCCTACGACCGTTTCACCCCCCAAAATAGTAGCACCTGAATAGATAACTACTCCATCTTCGATGGTCGGGTGTCTTTTTGTTGAGGCCATTTTTTTGTCGACGGAAAGCGCACCTAACGTCACTCCTTGATAAATTTTCACTCGCTCACCGATCGTACACGTCTCACCGATCACAATTCCTGTCCCATGGTCCATGAAAAAATACCGACCTATTTTGGCCCCCGGATGAATATCGATACCCGTTTTTGAATGGGCATATTCGGTTAAAATTCTGGGAATCAACGGGATAGATAAATGGTGTAATCCGTGGGCCAACCTATAAAATGCCATGGCATAAAACCCTGGATAGGTTCTAATGACTTCATAATCTGTGTTAGCAGCAGGGTCACCTTGTACCATGGCCTCTACATCGGTCAATAATAATGCGTGGATTTCCGGTATTTTACTAAAGTATTCTTGGGCTAATTTTTCTGGAGATTCTTTTAACTCCCCTTTCATTGAATGCAAAATACTTTCTAATCCAGTTTCTAAGCTTTCAAATACAGCCTTTAATTCAGCTTTTGTTTTAAAATGTATTTTCGACTGCTCAGGAAATAGTGTTAAGACAATTTTTGTAAATAACTTTTTGATTTCTGATGTGGCCGGAAATGCACGCGTATGCATGTGCTTTTCTAAGATGTTTGTTATAAAAGATTCAGGCAGCATAGAATTAAGTATTAAAATTGAAATTAACTAGATCATGGGCTAAAACCGAATTTACTTGCAAATTTGTGTCTAGCGTATGAATTTCTAGCCTATTAATCTGTGTGTCATCCCGTTTTATTAAGCCATGAAGATAAGCCTTATCGTAGTAGTTTAGTGTTATAGCCGCTACTTCGGTAAAATCATTTATTTCTAAACACTCCACGGCTCTTTGAAAATGTTGTCCGCCTAAACGCTTCTTTATCTTTTCCAAAGCCCTCAATAAATCAGCTTTTGGATATTGTGCATACACTTGGACCAAATGGGGTAGTCGATATTTTGCGTCGATATCTAAAAATAAACAAGGGGATTGGCGTAAACGGTCATAAAATGATTCCGTCATAAACACCTTGCCTATATGCCTACTTTCATCTTCCACCCAAATAGGTTTTGTAAAATCCATTTGTTGTAATTCGTGAGACAACAGATTTTCAAAGTGCTCACTACTAGGTTGTTCTTCTAACCCTAAATGCCCAAAAGCAGAACCCCGATGATGTGCGATCCCTTCCAAATTAATAACCTGTACGCCTCTTTTCTTCATCTCAATCAAAATTTCCGTTTTGCCGCTGCCGGTTTTTCCTCCCAAAACGAGTAATGGGATCTTCTTTTCTAATTCAGCTAAAACGTTTTTTCGGTAGGCTTTATAGCCGCCAACTAACACCTTAACTTCTAATCCGGCGGTTTCAAAAAGCCATGCCATGCTGCCGGAGCGCATGCCACCACGCCAACAATGGACCAAGATAACCCCTTCTTTGGCTATTTTTTTTGCCTTTTTTACCCATTGGGCTAATTGTGGTCCCACGATCTCCAAACCTAATTCTACTGCTTCGTCTTTGCCTTGTTGCTTATAGGTGGTTCCCACTTGCGCGCGTTCCTCATTAGTGAAAATGGGAAATGATATCGCTCCTGGAATATGCGCCCGTTCAAATTCAGCCGGAGACCGAACGTCGATGAGCGGATATTGCTTGGCTTCAGCCAAAAACGAAATGACATCTAATTTTTCTGGCATATTTAATCCAAATTGATCGCATACATCTCAAAAAGAAGTGGATCAAATGTGTCTAGTAATTGTTGAATGAAAGCCGGATGCTCCATGTAATAATTTAAAAAATTCTCATGCCTTTCCTGCCATTCACCTTCCGGAAATAACGCAGCTTTTAATTGATTTAATTGACGAATTGCAGTCTCATGATTTCTTTCTTCCGCTCTTTTTAACTTTTTTTCCAGCCGCTCAAGGCCATTCCCCACTCGCTTAAACTCAGCTTTTACACTAGCCTCTAAGGTCGAATCTATTAATTTTACTCGCCTCGCTAATTCGTTAAAAATCGGACTTAACAAGTTTAATTCAGATTGACAGTCCAACACATGTGCACTTTGGCTAGCTACAAATTTTCGTTTTAATTCGAAATCTTCTAAAAACAAATCGCTTAGCCCAATGTCCAATTTGTTTATTTTTTGCTGGTTTTTTTCACCTATAATGATGGCAAAATTACGGGGCAATACAATCGGGTAAGGCACTTGGTGTAAGTCAAAAATCCCTTTTAATTGGAGCCAATACCCAACTTCTGCCGGACCTCCAATATAGGCCAAATTTGGCAAAATCATTTCTTGATATAAGGGCCTTAAAACAACATTGGGGCTAAATCTTTCAGGAAATTCTGCCACTTCTGCGCGTAACTCGTTTGCAGAAAAAGTGGTACTAGTGTTTACTACGTGATAAATTTCTCCCCTTTTTTCAATGCGCTCACGTAGCCCATCCATTAAATAAAATAAATTAATTTCTCTGGCATTAATCTGAGTTTTATACCCCATTTCGATTAATGATTTGGTTGCATTTTCCACCGGTGCGCGATGTGCGTGGTCAAATAAATCAGCCAAAACAATCGGTGTAAAAATGGATTTCAATCTTGCATCATCTGCATCAAGACATATTAGACCCTGGTCTCCAAACAATTCATGCATGTACATCCGCACCGCTTGGCTTAAGTTTTTTGCCTGCGAATAGGCATCCTGAAAAGCCGGTATTGTAGTAGGAATCTCTTTCAAAAATGGCTCAAATTCCGATAAAGAAAATCGGCCGACAGCGCCTTTTTGCGGAGTGGCGATTTCGAATTTTTTACCTAACCAATGGAAGTGATTTATTTCATCCCAATCATGATCTTCCGTGGCCATCCAATAGACTGGAATGAAATTAGCTTTCTGGTATGTTGCTTTTAATTTTTTGGCAAGGTTGATCGTTGACACGATTTTATAAATCACATAAAGCGGCCCAGTAAAAATATTTAATTGGTGCCCAGTGGTTACCGTATACGTATTTTCATCTAATATAGAATCAATTTCTACTTCAAGGCCTAGGTCATTGTATTGACCCTGAATCACCTCGTGTAAAATGACTCTATTTGATTGACTAAATGATTTTTTTTCAGCGATTTGTCTTTCAAAACTTTCCAATTGAGGGCTATTTCCATAAAACGTAGCTAATGCAGGAAACTCCGCTAAGTAATCAATTAGCAGTTTTGAGAACGAATGTAGACTTTCAATTGGGTAACTTTTGACTTGCATGGATCAATGGATATCTTGGGTAGAATTTTTAATGCCAATTTATTTTCCAAAAATATCTTACGAAATTAAATATATTTAACCGATTTTTGTGGTTCGAACCCCTAGTAATGAGATTTTTAATTCTTCTTTTTGTCTTATGTATGTCATTTGTTGGCCTAGCCCAGCAAACACCTCAATTTGGCTTATATATGATGAACAGATATCTATATAATCCTGCCTTTACTGGATATGAGGATTATTGGGATATAAAAACGGGATATCGCCAACAATGGACCGGATTTAATACCAATATGTCTAGTTTTTATGCCACAGCAAATATGGCTTTTGATAAGACGGATCGGACCTCTTCAGGCAAAACGCCTTTTATGTCAAAAACGATCAGAAGGACATTTACGCCAACAAGAATTCGAAAAAAAACGTATCGTGCTAATTTTCATCAAGGTTTAGGTCTTCAAGCTATGACCGACAACTTTGGTCCCTTGTCAAGTATTTCATTAGGAGCTTCCTATGGATATCACCTGTCATTAGGCGGGGAGGAAAAATTGGCGGTTGGCGCTACAATCGGCGTATACCAACGAAGCCTCAGTATTGGTGGTTTTTTGGTAAAAGACGAAGGAGATCCTTATATGACTCAGTCAAAACTGAATGGGATCCAACCTTTAGTCAATGTAGGAATCCTGTATTACAATCGGAAATTTCACATAGGCTTGTCGGCCAACCAAATTGTGATG
Organism: Cytophagaceae bacterium; assembly: GCA_947471105.1. Lineage (GTDB taxonomy): Bacteria > Bacteroidota > Bacteroidia > Cytophagales > Spirosomataceae > Aquirufa. Next base: position 7,750 of record CANIYB010000028.1, on the reverse strand, counting down.
GATAATTATAGTTTAACCCGAACGAATATTGCCGAAAATGACACAGTCAGAATTCTGTGGCTAGGCCAAACAAATCCAAATCTATTTTTCCAATTTGGAAGAGAGATAAAAGCGGGGCGCTATTGGACTTTTTCGCCTTCCATCTTGGCTAAATATATGAAAAATGCCGTGTTTGGTGTGGAAGGAAACTTTAAAGTAAATTTTGACGATTTAGTCTGGATGGGCGCCTCATATAGACATAATGAGGCAATAGGTGCCATGTTTGGGGTGCATTTAAATCAAAGTTTGAATATGACTTATTTGTACGAAAATCATAGTTTAGGCTTGGCTCGAACTTCTTTAGGCTCTCATGAAATAATGATTTCCATTAAAATGAAGAATAAAGTATACTCGACCAATCCAAGGTGGTAACTATTTCGAATCAGGCAAATATTTTTTATAAACGTCCATCGGGATAGGACTATTTATTTTTTCAGGATTAGCCGTTGGCTTCTCCCATGTTAAATATCCCTTAACCCAGGCAAAAGCTAATCCTAGCGCCAGTATTCCTACAAAAATAAACATTTCCACTAAGGCATAGATTGGCCAATTGGAGTCTGCTAAGGCCAATTGCTTATTGCCAAAAACCACAGCCCAAGGAAATAGAAATATTAATTCCACTTCAAATAGAACAAACAAAAGCGCAATCACATAAAACCTTGGGTTGAAGCGAATATTGGCATTCCCCATAGGCTCTTCCCCCGATTCATAGGTGCTGAGTTTTTCTGCATTTGGCCTAAAGGGTCTTAATGATCGCGATATAAATAATATCAAAGCGATAAATAATATGCCTGCTGCCAAAAAAGCGAATACATATGCAAATTGCTCGATCATTGTTTGAATTTCAAATAGCCTTTGATTATTGTATAGGTGGTGATTCCTAAAAAAAACAAGATGATGTATTGCACGTAATTAATAATCCATGGAAAATGCTGTCCCATGTAATATCCTCCGGCGACTAATATCCCAACCCACATAGCAGCTCCGAAAATATTTAAAAACAAAAAGCTATACCAAGACATTTTGCTTATTCCAGCTAGAATGGGGGTGAACGTTCGGACAACGGGTAAAAACCGGCTGAGGACTAAAGCCCCAAAACCGTATTTTTCAAAAAATTCTCTCGTGGATTCCAAATGCTTTTTCTTGAAAAAGAAGCTATCAGGCCTCCTTTGAAGTGAGTTTCCAAAAAATCGACCCAGTAAATAACCACATAAAGAGCCGATAACTGCCGCTAGAAATATACTGAGTAGGATCGTTGACAGTGGTTCTTTTAAAACCCCTGTCCCACCGAAAACACCTGTTAGAAAAAGTAAATAATCACCGGGCAGAAAAAAGGCGAAAAATAGACCATTCTCCGCAAACACAATTAAGGTAATGACCAACAAGCCCGATCGGATGATGGTTTCCGAATCGGTCAATTGATGCCATAAAATATTTATTTCATCCATAAATAGGCGGGAGATTCCTTAAATTAATCGTGTTTTATTGCGCTTTTGTCTCAATCTATTAATTAATCAAAGCATAAATATCCATTTAATTTTCGAAATTTCTGTACATTTAGGGAATGAAAAATGTAGCGGTCTCTTTTCTTTTTGTTTTATTTATTTTTGGCAGTCTTTTGCCTAAAGTAGGATTGGAACAATCATTTAAGGCAAACGAACTATTAAAACATTTTCAGGAGCATCAGAAGATAGAAAAATCTAATTTCAATTTTGTCGATTTTCTTTGGCTACATTATGCAGCCGATTCGAAACATAGTAAAACAAGTAAACATCCAAGTCTTCCTTCCATCGATTTTAACGGGATTATTGGCTACGTTATTCCAGGTTTATACTTTTTGTGTATTTGGCCTGTTTTAATTTTCATGTCACGTAGGAAAGATCTCCAACAAATTAATCTTTATCATTTTTCCTTATCTCGCGTTTTGATCGCGCCTCCTAGGGCTTAAAAAATAGCATAAGCATTTTTTAAGTAAACATAAAGACATATGATCAATTCAATAATTTCATTTAGTATCCGCAATAAATTAGTTGTGGGAATTTTCGTCATCGGCCTAATTGCTTGGGGAAGTTATTCTTTAAGCCAATTGCCCATCGACGCTTTGCCCGATATTACATCGAATCAAGTACAAGTAATCACTCAGTCGCCCGCTTTAGCGGCGGCGGAAGTCGAAAAATTTGTCACCTATCCCTTAGAAATTTCATTAAGAACGATTCCTAATGTGCGTGATATCCGTTCCGTTTCTAGGATGGGACTTTCCATTATTACAGTCGTCTTTGAAGATGAGGTGGCGATGGAAGTGGCGCGCCAACAAGTTTCCGAGAAGTTAAAGGGCGCCGAGCCGTATTTATTAAAAGGGGCTGGAGTGCCCGAAATGGCACCTATTACCACGGGCCTTGGGGAATTTTATCAATATACCTTGGAAGTTGACCCCGCTTTTGAAAACCAATATTCACTAGCTGATTTAAGAACATACCAAGATTGGATCGTTAAACGTCAGTTGCTTGGAATTAAGGGCGTCGTGGAGGTAAGTTCATTTGGAGGGAATTTAAAGCAATATGAAGTGGCCATTAATCCCGAACGAATTAGTGCAGCCCATGTGTCCATTAATCAGATTTTTACTGCCTTGGAAAATAATAATTCCAACTCGGGAGGTAGTTACTTAGAAAAAGGCACCGATGTATATTTCATTAGATCAGAGGGGATGCTAAACTCTTTAGATGACATTGAAAATACAATTGTCGTTCAAAGAGGACCCGGTGGATTACCTATTTTAATCAAGGACGTTGCAACAGTTCAGTTTGGCAAGGCCGTTCGATATGGAGCGATGACTAGAAATGGAAAGGGAGAAGTGGTAGGAGCCGTGATGCTTTTGTTGAAAGGGGCGAATGCCAACAATGTCGTTAAAGATGTGAAGTTGAGATTGGAAACAATCCAAAAAACAATGCCACAAGGGATCAAAATAGTACCTTTTTTAGATCGAAGTGTCTTAATTGGAAAATCCATTTCGACCGTTGAAAAGAATTTAATGGAAGGAGGATTAATCGTCGTTTTTATCTTGGTATTGCTTCTTGGAAATTTTAGAGCAGGTTTAATTGTCGCTTCTGTGATTCCATTATGCCTACTTTTTGCATTTGCGATGATGCAGATTTTTGGAGTTTCAGCTAATTTGATGAGCCTTGGAGCGATTGATTTTGGTTTAATTGTAGACGGCGCAGTCATCATTGTCGAATCCATCATACATCGATTGCATCTTCATCGAAAGGGAGAGGTTCTTAGCCAACATGCCATGGATGAGGAGGTAACCGTTTCTTCGCAAGCCATTTTCCAGTCGGCGGCTTTTGGCGTCATCATTATCTTAATTGTTTATTTACCTATTATGGCCCTCGGTGGCATTGAAGGTAAAATGTTTAGGCCTATGGCACAAACAGTTAGTTTTGCCATTTTTGGGGCTTTGTTGCTTTCTTTGACCTATGTTCCGATGATGTCGGCCTTGTTTTTGAATAAAAAAATAAGTCACCAATTGACCATTGCGGATCGAATCATGAATTTTATGTACCGCGGCTATAAACCGATTGTTGACTGGGCATTGAAGTCGAGGAGATGGGTGATCATAGGTTCAGGGATTTTATTTATTGGCAGTATTTGGCTCTTCACAACCTTAGGAGGCGAGTTCATCCCAGAATTAAATGAAGGTGATTTCGCGGTGGAGGCTATTTTACCAACAAACGCCAGTTTATCTCAAAGTATTCACGTCAATACGGAGGCTCAAAAATTATTAATGAAAAAGTTTCCAAACGAAATTAAGCAAGTGGTCTCTCGAATAGGAGCTTCTGAAATTCCGACGGATCCTATGGGAATCAACTCATGTGACATTCTAATTATTTTAAAAGAACCATCTGAATGGAAAGCGGCTAAAACGCCCCAAGAGTTGGAAGAAAAAATGGACCGGGCCTTAGATGTTTTTCCGGAAGTTAATTTTGAATTTACCCAACCGATTCAAATGCGATTTAATGAATTGATTGCAGGTGTCAAATCTGACATCGCCATTAAAATATTTGGTGAAGATTTAGATGAACTATTTTCTCATGCAACGGATGCCGCTAGGTATATTCGGAAAATAGAGGGTGTCGGGGATATTAAAGTCCAGCAAATTGACGGAATTCCTCAGCTCGTGGTTAAATACAACCGCAACAAAATGGCGCAATATGGCCTTCAAATTCAGGATGTTAATCGGATGATCAAAATGACATTTGCCGGTGAGACCGCGGGGATTGTCATGGAAGGCGAAAAACGTTTTGACCTTGTGGTCAGAATGGATTCAGCCCATCGGACGGATATTCAAAATTTACGGGAGCTTTATTTAGATCTACCTAATGGATCCCATATTCCTTTGCAAGAAGTGGCCGAGGTAGATTATGAAAATGCTCCGGTTGAAATTGCCCGTGATAATACGCACCGTCGAATTACCATCGGGATCAATGTTCGAAATCGAGATGTCGAGAGCGTTGTTGCCGATATTCAGGCAGTGATGAAAAATAAGGTGGTTTTGCCAGCCGGTTACTATGTAACCTATGGAGGTACTTTCGAAAATTTAGTAGCTGCGAAATCCCGACTTTCTTTAGTCGTTCCTATCGCCCTGGCCCTAATTTTTATCTTACTCTTTTTTACCTTTCAATCCTTTGTGGAAGCGTCCATTATTTATTTGGCGATTCCGCTTTCTGCGATTGGAGGAATTTGTGCACTTTGGATACGTGATATGCCATTTTCAGTTTCTGCCGGTATTGGGTTTATCGCACTCTTTGGAGTAGCAGTATTGAATGGAATCGTTTTGCTTTCTTTCTTTAAAACCCTCGCAAATGAAGGCTTAAGTGTCAAAGAGCGATTGGCCAAAGGCCTAGAACTCCGTTTCCGACCGGTGATTATGACGGCTTCCGTTGCTTCTTTAGGCTTTCTGCCGATGGCCCTAAGTCAGTCGCCAGGCGCAGAAGTTCAAAGGCCACTAGCTACCGTCGTCATAGGAGGTTTAATTACCGCTACCTTTTTAACTTTGGTGGTCATTCCAGTAGTATACTCAATTATTATGACGAGAAAAGAACGGAAATTGAAGGAAAAATCAATAGGCCTTATAGTATTATTGCTTTGCTTCAGCTTCACTATGGTGGCTCAAAACCCAACCAAATTGAGCCTTCAAAACTGCCTAGATCATGCCCAAAAGAACAATAAGTTAATTAATACTGGGAAATTGGAGGTGCAAGCCGCTGAGGCTTTTATCGGCACTGGCCGAGAACTTCCTAAGGGATCTGTTGACTTTCAATATGGGAAAACACAGACTTATTTTAGTCAAGATTATACCATCATAGCGAACCAAAATATTCCATGGCCTAGTTTATTGAAGGCCCAAGTGAAAGCGCTAGGTTCTCAAAAAATGGTGGCTGAAAAAAGACTCAAAATCACCCAAAATTTAGTCGCATCGTCCGTTAAATGGTATTATTATTTGTTGATGGTCCAACAAAAAAACCATGAGTTTCTTCAAAAGCAGGATAGTATTTATGCGCAAATGAAAAAAGCTGCGGCCTTAAAATTTAAAGAAGGTGAAACGAATCGATTGGAATTGGTCGCTGCGGAATCACGTTTGCGTGAGTTTCAGCAAAAGCGAATTGCGTTGGAATCTGACATGAAAATCAGCCTTCAAAATTTGGCTTATTGGACTAATTATCCTCAGGATTTTGAAATTAGTGCTTCTGAAAAGTTAAACCGGGAGGCAAAGTTTTTGACAAAAGAGGTTTCTAATAATCCTCAAGTCCAATTGATCGACCAGCAAATTGACGCAAGCAAGTTACAAGTACAGGTGGAACGTCAAAAATTAAAACCCGATTTACGATTTGGCCTTGTGTCCCAAAGTATTGAAAATTTTGGAGGTCAAAATTATGTGCAAGCGGGCGTCGGGATTCCCATTTTTACCAAAGGGCAAAAGGCGAGAGTAGCGGCTTCAGAGAAACAAGTTCAGATATTTGAAAGTCAAAAAGATCAAAACTTAGATCAGTTGGCTAGGGAGTATACGTCCTATATGGCCCAATTAAATAAGTATTCAAATTCCCTTACTTATTTCCAAGACACGGCTTTGCCTCAGGCAAATTGGCTGGAATCTACGGCACTAAAAAGCTATAAAGCAGGGGAAATTGAGTACGTAGAAATGTTGCAAAATGCCCAACAAGCATGGCAAATAAGAGAACAATATTTACAAGAGATTTTGGCTTACAACCAAACAGTCATTCAAATCGAAACAATTTTAGGCAATGAATAAGCATATAAAAATAATAGTATTGGGGCTCATCATATTAGCCTCTTGTGATTCAAAGAAAAGCGAATCCATCAATCAACCTGCTGTAACAGCTGCACAGGAAATTAAATTGACCGCTGAGCAAAAACAAAATGCAGGAATTAATCTAGGTGAAATTGTCCAACATGAGATGGGGGAAGAAATCAAATGTGCGGGGCTAATTGACGTACCTCCGGTTTCTATCGCCTCAGTTTCGTTACCAATTGCCGGATATGTGAAGTCTACATTTGAGCTTTTACCTGGTAAAAAGGTGGCTAAGGGCCAAGTATTAGCGACCATTAACAGTTTAGACTACATTCAAATGCAGCAAGAATACCTGCAGGCTTTGAGTGCGCTGGGCTTGTCAAATGTAGAGAAATCACGCCAACAAGTTTTAAGTAATGAGGAGGTAGGTTCCAAGAAAAAATTCCAACAAGCGGAGGCGGATCAGGTTAATTTACAGACTCAAGTCAAGTCATTGAGCTTGAAACTTGAGATGATAGGATGTGATTTGAAAGCATTAGCAAAGGGCAATATGAATGCTGTATTAGCTGTCAAATCACCCATCGATGGTTACATTGAAGAACAATATTTGGCGATTGGTAAATATGTAACCCCCGCGGATATCCTGGTAAAAATTGTCGGAACGCTGGATAAGCATGTTGAAGTAAAAGTATTTGAAAAAGATTTATCGAAGTTGAAATTAGGCCAATCAATTCTAGTGGAAGCAGAAGGCTTAAGCGTAAAAGCAAAAATATTTTTGATTGGTCAGCAAGTTAATTTAGAGTCAAGAACTACTTCAGTTCATGGCCATTTCGAGAAAACGGCAGAAGAAAAATTATTTACAGTGGGCCAATTTGTGAGTGCAAAAATCACTGTAGGGTCTAAATCTGTTTCTGCTGTTCCACAGGCTGCGGTTGCTCGGGTGGGCAAGGCTGGATTTATTTACATAGAAAGCCCAGCGGGAACCATGAAACAAATCCCTGTAGAAATCTTAAGTTCAACAAAAGATATGGTGGGCATTAAACCGCTCGTTAATTTGCCTGAAGGTAAATTAGTTATCAGCGGCGCATCTGCCTTAGAAGCAATTTTTGCGAAAGATTAAGGGATAAATCCTTCCCATTTAGCGAAGTTAGTCCATGTGTCTTTTGGGCTAACTTCGTTTTTAAATAGGCCGAAAATAGTCGATCCTGATCCACTCATAGCGGCATAAACTGCCCCCAGCTCGTACATGTCTTGCTTTATTTCAGCGAGCAAAGGATATTCGACAAATAACGTATGCTCAAAATCATTTTTTACCGTGTTTTTCCAAGTGGCCATAGGCGACTTTACTAAATCTGGAAGGAACCCGGGAGCGGGATTTGGCTGAACTCCAGCGTAAGCTTTTTG
>CANIYB010000027.1 GCA_947471105.1 Cytophagaceae bacterium | reverse complement strand
TAGCCTCAGAACGGAAACGATCTTTAACACCTACTACCACGTTAAATGGTAAATCTAAGTTAGCAGTAGAATAAAGGTGACGAACCAATAATTGGTTACCATATGAACCAGATCCAATGATATTGAAATCCCAATCTCCATAAGTAACATTATTTGTAATACCGTAAACAAAATCAGGAAAAGGATTACCCATGATAACACGGTCATCATTGTTTCCACCGTAATCAATTACACCATTACCATTCGCGTCCTTAAGTTTGATTGAACCAACTACCGAACGACCTGGAACCTGAGGAGAACTAGCTAAGTCAGCTGCATTTTTATAAACTCCATCAGCAATCACACCATAAAATTGTCCAAATGGTTGGCCTACTTTAGTAATGTGGAAAGATCCATACACACGGTCAATACCTGGTGCTAAAGCAACTACTACGTTTCTATTAAAAGAAATGTTCGCGTTAGTTGTCCATTGAACTTTACCCACAGTATTTTTAGTATTTACAGAAAACTCATGTCCCCAGAATTTAATCTCTCCAATGTTATCATTGAAGTTACCAAAACCTGATTCTTGAGCAATTTGAACAGCATATAATAAGTTCGTCGTATTCTTAGTATAATAATCATATGCAAAATTAACACGATCATTAAACATGTTTAAATCCAAACCTAAATCCAATTGTGTCGTCGTTTCCCAACCTAAATTTGGATTAGCTAATGAACTTACTGCAGCACCTGTGGCAACTGTATTTCCAAAAACTCCATTCACTGTATTGTTAATCAATGCATATGAAGTATAGTTACCTAAGTTATTGTTACCAATGATACCCCAGCTACCTCTTAATTTCATGAATGAAACAGTTGGTAAATCTTGCATAAATGGCTCATCTGAAACAACCCAACCAGCACCCACGGATGGGAAAGTACCCCAACGATTATTCGCACCGAAACGAGAAGAACCATCACTACGTATAGCCGCATTAAATAAATACTTGCCTTTGTAGTTATAATTCAAACGAGCTAAATACGAAGTCAATGACCAAACTTGTACACCTGAAGTAGTTGCACCTCTATTGATGTTAATACCCCCTTGAATAGTAGGAAGACGGTCATCAGAATACGTATCTGCTTGAACTTGAGTTGACTCTTGACGGAAATATTGGTTTGTGTAACCACCTAATAACTCAAATTTATGATCATCCCATAAAGTCTTATTATAAGTTAACGTATTCTCATTCAACCAAGATAAGTTCTCAACGTTTTGACGAATTGAAACCGCTGTAGTTGGAATAGGTACGTTAATGGCCGAAGTAGCCGTTGATGGATTAAAGAAGAAGAATTTCGTTCTCAAAATCTCACCATTCATAGAAGACTTAAATTTCAAACCTTTGATTGGCTCAAACTCAATGAACGCATTCGACAATAAGTTTGTCGTAGTGGTCTCATTAATCAAAGCATCTGCTGAACGTACCCAGTTGGCATATGCAAAAATGTTACCTGTAGATGCCGGGAATTTATTAAACAAAGTTAATGTCTTACCATCAGCCTCATAAATTGGCATAATAGGCCAAGTATGTAATGCGTTAAACAAAATACCTGTTCCACGATCACCATCCGTTCTTGGAGTATTATCATAAACCATTTGAGGAGCTACATTGAAACCGATAGTAACCTTATCAGAAATATCATACGTCGAATTTAAACGCAATGAATACCGTTGATAATCTGTATTTCTTACCACACCTTTTTGTTGCAATACACCAGCTACTAAAGAAGTTCTAGATCTTTCTTTATTAGAAGTGATAGACAAATTATAACTTGATATAGGTGCATCCTTATTAATTAAAGCATCATACCAGTCATTGTTCTTTCCTTTATATTGAGATGGGTTTTGGAATTCAACGGGTACTGGTTGTTTCGCATCTTCATAAAATTCTTTTTTAGTCTGAGCAAACATTTCAGCATCCATCATTTCAACACGTCCTTTCATTGGAACATTTTGTGTTCCCGTATACGCATTAAAACTAACTGTCATTCCAGCGCCTTTACCTTTCTTGGTTGTAATCAATACAACACCATTCGCAGCACGAGAACCATAAAGTGATGTAGAAGACGCATCTTTTAAGATGGAAATATCTTCAATCTCATCTGGGTTCATGGCACCAATCGAACCTGTGATTGGAAAACCATCGACTACATATAATGGATCAGAACCAGCCGAAACTGACAATTGACCACGAATACGAATATTCATACCCGTTCCTGGCTTTCCTGTAGTTTGGTTAATTTGAACACCCGCTAATTGGCCTTGTAATTTTTGACCAATCTGAGTAACAGGTAAATCTTTTAAATCCTTATAAGAAATTGTTTGTACAGCTCCAGTAATCTCTTTTTTGTTTTGACTACCGTAACCCACAACAACAATCTCATTTAAGGTTTTGTTATCTACTGTTAATGTTACATCAATAGACTTCTGTCCTGTGTAAACAACATCAGCAGAATTATAGCCCACGGAAGTAATTCTCAAGGTTTCATTTCTACTCACATTAATTTTAAAATTACCCTCTCCGTCAGTAGATGCACCACGGGAAGTACCAACAACAGAAACAGATGCACCTATAACAGGCCCGCCATCTGATCCCTTCACTTTTCCTGAGGCAGCTTGTTGTTGCGCCATCAAGGATGTGGACAGAATTAGAAATAAACCGAGGAATACTCCCCCAATCTGACTTCCAATTCGATAAACAATAGAATTGTTTTTCATAAAAAATAGTTTAGGTTAAATAAAATAAGTTTAGAGGTGTTAAATCAAGTTTACACTCTTTTTAACGGAACAAGTTTAACATGCTTTATCCTATTAACTATCCTTATAGGCATTAGGATAGTTAAATTTTTTATAGATTTATTTAAATATATTTTTCATTTATCCTTTTAATTAAAAAGCGACAATTAGAATAACCTTGGTATATTTATATTAAATATTTTTCACAACATGCAATCAACTCGAAGATCCTTTTTGCAAATTTCTAGTTTGGGACTAATTAGTGTACCCATGATTAATTCTAGCAAGCTATTTGCCGCAAATAATACAAATAATTTTTCAGATATACCTTTCATTCAAAATGAAGAGCGCTTAGCCCGTATTGAAAAAGCACAAAATCTTTTAAGGCAAAATAAAATGGTTGCGCTGGTTTTGGATGCGGGTACCAACATGGAATATTTTTCAGGAATTCGTTGGAATCCTTCAGAAAGGTCTATGCTAGCCATCATTCCGGCTACCGGAGAGATCAAATATATATGCCCATCTTTTGAGGAAGACCGATTTCTTGAAGTCAAAAAAATAGGTTCAAAAGTTCATACTTGGGAGGAGCATGAAAATCCTTTCCAATTAGTTATTCAAGTCTTAAAAAACGGAGGTTTTCAACAAGGCCAAATTGCCATCGAAGAACAAACACGTTTTTTCATTTCCGACGGAATCAAAAAAGCGGGTAAAGGTTTTAAGCTAGTCAGTGGTGATCCGATTACCATTCCTTGCCGACTCATTAAATCGAAAAATGAAATTGCACTCATGCAGAAAGCCAATGACATAACGGCCATCGCTATTCAATACGGTTTAACATTTTTATCAGAAGGAATCAGCCCCTCCTCTATTTCTCAGAAAATTGCTACCAAACATGCTGAATTAGGTGGACAACACCGATTTGCCTCAGTAACTTTTGGTGTGGCAAGTTCTTTCCCTCATGGAAGTTCAAGAAAACAAATACTTAAAAAGGGAGATATCGTGATGCTCGATTGCGGATGCAGTTATGGGGGATATGAGTCAGATATTACAAGAACGATTGTTTTTGGTCGTCCTTCAGAACAACAAATCAAAATCTGGGAACTCGAAAAAAGAGCGCAAGCCGCAGGATTTGCCGCAGCTAAATTAGGAGACCCTTGTGAAAATGTCGATTTTGCTGCGCGTAAGGTTATTATTGACGCAGGTTATGGACCAGGATATAAACTACCCGGACTACCACATCGAACGGGACATGGAATTGGAATGAACGGACATGAGTGGGAAAATATGGTGAAGGGCAACAAATTAAAACTTCAAGTGGGCATGTGTTTTAGTATCGAACCTACGATCGCAATTCCAAATGAGTTTGGGGTAAGAATTGAAGACTGTGTATACATGACTGAAAGTGGACCTAAATGGTTTTCAAAACCAAGTCCATCCATCGATCAGCCTTTTGAACTAAGCTAATTTCAAATATTGGTTGACACATTCCGGAATATCGCTAGCGTAATGCGAAACGTAGATTAATGTGGTTTGACTATTTGAACAGATATAATTCAAAATTTCTTTTACCCGATGAATTTGTTCCTCATCCAATCCTTGGCAAGGCTCATCCAAAATCAACAAAGGCGGATTTTTGACCAAAGCCCTGGCTAATAAAACCATCCGCTGCTCGCCTGTTGAAATTTGCTGAAACATCCGCTGGGATAAATGAGTAATACCAAAAACGCCTAACCACCTTTCAATCCGATTTTTTTGTTCTTCTGTGATTTTCTTATAAACGCCCAAGGTATCAAACAATCCAGATCCAACGACATTAAAAACATTTGCTGGCTCCCTAAAATAAACATGAAGTTCAGGACTGACATACCCGATTCGTTTTTTTATATCCCAAATACTCTCCCCCGTCCCTCGCTTTCGATCAAACAAAATGATATTTTGAGCATATGCCTGAGGATTGTCTGCTGTAATTAAACTTAATAAAGTGGATTTACCCGCGCCATTCGGCCCCGAAAGTGCCCAACGAGCACCTGATTTGACTTCCCAATGTATCCCCGATAAAATTACTTTTTCTCCATAGCTAATGGTCACGTCATTCATATGAACGGCTTGTTGGAATGGTTCGTAAACCTGGGCCGATGTGATCAAATCATCCATCTCGGTGTGATTGAAAACCAATTTGTCAACCTTTCGGAACGATTCATAATCAGAAAGCGGACCATCCCAAGTAACGCGACCATTTTCCAAATAAATAACTCGATTGACGCAAGCCGGCAAAGCGGAAGGAGAATTGATCAAAATAAACTGAACTGAATTTTCTCTAAGCTTTTCCAAACAGGTAGCCAATATTTCCCTCCCCTCCACATCAAGACCTAAAAAAGGATTATCCAAAATAAGCCAATCGGGATCCCTCAGGACCGATTTAACTAATTGCAAACGTTTATTTTCACCGTTGGATAGTTGGACTAATGGCTTATCACGAAGGTGATCCAGCATAAAAAAACCCAACCAATATGTTGATAATACTTCATCTTCGTTGGACAATTCCTCCCGAATCGTATAGGCATCTCCCGCATCAGCTGAATTAAATCGCTGCTGCAGATAAAAATCCTGCATATTGCTCCGATTTTTAAAATGATGCTGCTGCTCAACCAACAAGATGCTGGGATGAACTCGGTTGGTTCTAGATTTGAAATAAACGGATCCTGTTCTAAATAATCGACCTGATAAGGCTTTGGCTAAGGTAGTTTTGCCGGAGCCGACGGGCCCCACAATCGCCAAACAATCATCCTCAGTAAGACTAAAGCTAATATCAGACAACACTTTTGCACCTCCATAGGAAGCACTTAGGCAATCAATGACAGCTATAGGTTCCCCCATCAAATGCGCTCGTCTTTGATTTTTTCAACCACAGCAGGATCTAATAAGGTAGAAGTATCTCCTAAATTTGACACATCTCCTTCCGCAATTTTCCTCAAAATTCTGCGCATAATCTTACCCGATCTCGTTTTAGGTAAGCCGCTGACAATCTGAATTTTATCTGGTCTAGCAATGGCACCAATGATTTTGGTGACGGTAGCCGAAATATCCTTTTTAATTTGAGACGGATCATGTGTGGCATTATCCATAATCACATAGGCATAAATTCCTTGCCCTTTTATATCATGAGGATAGGCAACAACAGCCGATTCAATGACTCCCGAATGCATATTAATGGCATTTTCAACTTCAGCAGTCCCAATTCGATGACCTGAAATATTCATCACATCATCCACTCGGCCAGTAATGCGATAATAACCATCCTCATCTCGCAAACAACCATCTCCTGTAAAATACAAATTTTCATAGGTGGCAAAATAAGTAGTTCGACATCTTTCATGATCTCCATAGGTAGTTCGTATCATACCGGGCCATGGAAATTTGATGCATAAATTTCCTGATACGCCATTTCCGACAATCTCTTCTCCTTTTTCATCCACCAAAATAGGTTGAATTCCAGGCAAAGGCAAGGTGGCATAACAAGGTTTGGTCGGCGTTAAATGTGCCAATGGCGAGATCATAATTCCACCCGTTTCCGTCTGCCACCAAGTGTCTACAATGGGGCAATTTTTCTTTCCTATATGTTCATTGTACCAATTCCAGGCTTCCTCATTAATAGGTTCTCCCACCGAACCCAATGCTTGCAAAGAACTTAAATCTTTATTTTTGACAAAATCAAGCCCAAAAGCCATCAATGACCTAATGGCAGTAGGTGCCGTATACAATATATTGACTTTGAATTTTTCCACGATATCCCAAAAACGACCCGCATCTGGAAATGTGGGAATCCCCTCAAACATCAAACTCGTTGCACCCGAAGCTAATGGACCATAGACAATATAGGTATGGCCTGTAATCCAACCAATATCCGCGGTACAAAAATAGATTTGGCCTTTTTTGTATTGAAATATATTCTGAAAAGTATAGGTCGCAAAAACCATATACCCCCCGCACGTATGAACCACTCCTTTCGGTTTGCCCGTAGATCCTGATGTATATAAAATGAATAGTGGGTCTTCAGCGTCCATGGGTTCCGCGGCAAAATCCGTTAATCCCAAAGATTCCATGCGCGACATTTCTTGATCATAAAAAACATCACGTCCTTTTTCCATCGAAATAGCCGATTTTGACCGCTCCACAACGATTACTCGTTCCACCGATGGACATGAGATTAATGCCTCATCCATGATATTTTTCAAACAAATTTCTTTATTTCCGCGAAATGATCCGTCGGCCGTTACGACAATATTGCATTGAGCATCTTGAATACGGTCTGAAATGGATTGCGCAGAAAAACCACCAAAAACCACTGAATGAATGGCACCAATTCGCGCACAAGCCAGCAAGGCCACTTCCAATTCAGGAATCATCGGCATATAAAGGCATATACGATCACCTTTCTTTGCCCCATTCTGTTTTAGCACGTTGGAAAACGTACAAACTTGTTGGTGTAATTCTCGATAAGAAATATTTCTGGATGCTTCATCGGGATCATTGGACTCCCAAATAATCGCAATGTCATCCCCGTTATTTTCTAAATGTCTATCTAAACAATTCTCTGTGATATTTAATTTTGCCCCTCCAAACCACTCAATTTGGGGTTCTGAAAAATTCCAATCCAACACGCGATCCCACTTCTTTTTCCACGTAAAATGCTCGGCTATATTGGCCCAAAAAACTTCAGGATGATCGATGCTTAATTGATACGCTTGTTGGTACTCTTCAAAAGATTTTACTTGTAAATTCATCATTAAGGCTATTTAATCAATACTTTTGTACTCATTCTGTAAGGCATAAACCCCAAAGACACACATTCCCCCGGTCAGCAAAGGCGCTAAAATAAACGTATAAATGATGGCAGGAACAATGTTGTCCATTCCTCCCTTTTCAAACAATTTTAAGGATTGTTCAAAGACCAAAAAGTATCCTGCGGCTAAGCCAAGCAAGATCCAAACTATTCCAAAAATCTGTCTAAGTGCATTCATCATTAATCGTTAATTTCTTTATCTTTTCCATTGACATACAAAAGTCCTATCACAAAGCAAACCCCGCCGATTATAATAGGATACCATAAACCCTCTAAATAAGGTTTATCATAAGGAATTGCCTGGCCAGCGGCGACGGCCACTTCATTGGCCGTGCTTGCTTTAGCGGCTAAATAGGTCGCCACCGCAGGAAGCAATCCTCCAAAAATACCATTTCCAATGTGGTAAGGCAAAGACATGGAGGTATAGCGAATTGCCGTTGGAAACATCTCAACAAGAAATGCGGCAATCGGCCCATACACCATGGTTACGTACAACACTTGGATAAATACTAACAAAATTAAAAACCAAAAACTGGATGAACCCACATGTACGATTCTTTTTATTTCAGGCTTTTTAGGGTTTCTTCCTGGAAACATGGTGGTCAAAGAAGATTGCTCTAAAGTCAATTTTGAACCATCAGTATACGATAATTCCGTCTTCACCGTCTTCTTTAAATCAACACTATTCGGTATCATGGCATAGTCTGTATTAATCACCTTTGAACCTGCCACTTCTGTTTTTAGGGACACATCTGCTGCCTCATACATAGCCTGATAAATAGGTCGGTAAGTACAAATGGCTAATAACATGCCGGTCAACATGACTGATTTGCGGCCAATTTTATCTGAGAGCCAACCAAAAAAGATGAAAAATCCTGTGCCCCCAGCCAAAGAAGCAGCAATGATGTAATTGCTTTGCTCAAATTCGATATTGGCTACTTTTTGAAGAAAAGAAAGGGCATAAAACTGACCCGTGTACCAAACCACTCCTTGGCCCATCGTTGCTCCAAATAAGGCCAATAACACAAATTTGAAATTCAATTTTTTACCAAAAGATTCTTTTAGTGGGTTTGCCACAATTTTCCCTTCTTCTTTTGCCTTTTCAAACATAGGTGACTCGTCCATGTTTTTACGAATGAAATAAGAAATACCCACCATGACGATGGATATGAGGAATGGGATACGCCAACCGAAATTCGCGAAGGCTTCCGCGCTCATCGACTTTTTAGTAGCCAGAATGACCAATAAAGAAATGAATAAGCCTAAAGAAGCAGTAGTTTGAATCCAAGCGGTTCGATACCCTCTTTTTCCCGGCTCTGAATGTTCGGCCACATACGTTGCCGCTCCCCCATATTCACCCCCTAAGGCCAAGCCTTGTAACAATCTCAAAATTAAAACAAGCAGAGGCGCTAGAAAACCGATGGTCTCATAACCCGGAATTAAACCAATCGCGAAAGTCGAGAAGCCCATGATCAACAAAGTAACCATGAAGGTATATTTACGGCCAATCAAATCCCCTAAACGACCAAAAAATAAAGCACCAAAAGGGCGGACCACAAAACCTGCCGCGAAAGTGGCCAAGGTGGATAAAAATGCGGCGGTGGGATTATCAGAAGGAAAAAATTTAGTGGCTATCACGACGGATAAACTACCAAAAATATAAAAATCGTACCATTCAATAAGGGTCCCGACGGATGAGGCGGCGATAACTTTGCGAAGTTTTTTCTTGTCGACCTGTTCGGAGGATAATTTCGAATTCATTGTGTAAGCTAGGTTTCTCGTGATAAAATCACTTATGATGACAAATTAAGCAATATTTCATTATTTTTAGAAAAAATTAATCTTAATTATGAAAAAACTATCCTACCTACTAGTCCTCTTTTTAGTCAGTTTTACTTCTTGGTGTCAATCAATCCCAAGAAGTACGCCAGAGGCAGAAGGAGTTTCATCATCAGCCATACAAAAATTCATCGAATCCTATAAAAAAGAGAAGCACGAACTACATTCCGTCATGATTTTACGTCACGGAAAAGTGATCTCTGAAGCGTGGTGGAGCCCATATGCACCCGAATTAAAACATTCCATGTATTCCGTAAGTAAAAGTTGGACTTCCACAGCCGTAGGCTTTGCGGTCAGCGAAAACAAACTAAAAGTGACCGACAAAGTACTTTCGTTTTTTCCTGAATACGCCGATTTATCCTCCAATAATTTTCTTAAAGACCTGACCATTAAGGATTTATTGACCATGTCGGTGGGACATAAAACAGAACCCCTGCGCAGTGTGATTGTCATGCAACCGGATTGGATTCGCGGGTTTTTAAAAACCCCCATCGAATATGCTCCCGGAACAAAATTTTTGTATAATACATTGGCCACCTACATGCTATCAGCGATTGTCCAAAAGGTAACGGGACAATCTTTGATCAATTATTTAGAACCTCGATTATTTAAACCATTGGGCATTTCAGGTGTCGATTGGGAATATGATTCAAAAGGCATCAATACAGGCGGCTGGGGAATCCGTGTCAAAACGGAGGATATGGCTAAATTAGGGCTTACTTATTTGAATGGAGGGAAATACAATGGAAAACAAATCATCTCAAATGCTTGGGTGAAAGAAGCTACTCAAAAACACATTGATCAAAATCCGGAAGCAAGCCAAGCCAAAAAAGACTCATCGGATTGGATTCAAGGATACGGGTATCAGTTTTGGCGTTGCCGAAATGGTGCATTCAGAGCCGATGGAGCCTATGGTCAATATATCGTCATGATGCCTGAGCAGGATGCCGTCGTGGTTATTACCTCTGAATCCATGGATTTACAAGATGATTTAAATATGATTTGGCAGCATTTACTCCCTGCTTTGGGTCCAACTAAAATTCCTGCTAATCAAGCTGCCTACCAGTCTCTCAACCGTTTTTTGAAAACCAGGAAGCTTGATCCGACCCCAGCTAAAGAGTTGATTGGAAACGAAAGCCTCCTTGGTAAAAAGTTTATGCTGGAAAAGAACCCCTTAGAATTTACCTCATTTAAAATAAATAAAACGGAAAAAGGCTTCGTTGCGGAAATTGGTACCAAAGACCAAAAAACACATCAAATACCTTTAGGATTAAATAAATGGGAATTGAGTGAAAATCGAATGATAGGACCCTATTCGCTACGATCTGTGCCTGCTCATTTAGAAACTTTTGCTCCCTTTAAAGTGGCTGGAAATTATGTTTGGAAAGATGAAAATACGATAGAAATGACCATCAGATATATTGAAAGCCCTCATCATTGGAAAATTACGTATCAAGTGCAAGGAGATAAATTAAAATTGACGGCCATTAATTCCTATGCTCCAAAAGCAATAATTGATATAGTAGGAAATTAAAATTTCGTCGCAAAAATTACCTTAAAGGGTAACAATTCTCAAAAATTATTATATCATTGTGGTACATTAAAATTTACATTAAAACCTATTTCAATATGTCAAATCAAAACAATCAATCTCGTCGTCAATTTTTGATCAACGGGTCATTAGCTTCTTTAGGAGTTTTATGGGCAAGCCAAGCAGCTGTTTCAAACACATTATTTGCAGGAAAGCCTAATTCTAAATTTGGAGGTGTTCAAATTGGAGCCATCACGTATTCATTCCGCAGCATGCCAGGTAGTGTTGATGATTTAATTAAATACTGTGTAGAATGTAACATTAGTGCGATTGAATTAATGGGAGATGCCGTAGAAGAATATGCGGGCAAACCAAAAAGTACCATGGCAAGACCGAATTACGTTCCCGGTCAGCCACGTCCGCAGATGACTGATGAGCAAAGAGCAGCGATGGCAAAATTCAATAAAGATGTTGCTGATTGGCGTGCAAGTGTTTCGATGGATAAGTTTGTTGAAGTAAGAAAAATGTTCAACAATGCTGGTATTTCAATCTATGCATTTAAGCCAAATGCTTTAGGTCCAAATAATACCGATGGAGAGGTTGAATACGCGTTAAAAGCTGCGAAAGCTTTAGGAGCAAATTCAGTTACTATTGAATTACCAACAGACCTGAAACAATCTCAAAGATTAGGCGATTTAGCATCCAAGCACAAAGTATACATTGGATATCATGCGCACTTACAGGCAACAGATACCGCTTGGGATGCAGCTTTAGCGCAATCACCTTATAATTCCTTGAACCTAGATTGCGGACATTATATTGCTGCAGGTGGTCCAAATACGACAGCTACTTTATTAGCCTTAATCGAAGCAAAACATGACCGCATCACAAGCATGCACATTAAAGACCGCAAGAATAAAGAAAATGGAGGTCAAAATGTGGTTTGGGGCCAAGGAAATACGCCATTGAAAGATATTCTAGGATTATTGAAATCTAAAAAATATAAATTCCCTGCTTCGATCGAGTTAGAATATGATATTCCTGCTGGTTCTGATGCAGTCCAAGAGACCAAAAAATGTGTGGAATACGCGAAAGCGATCCTTTCATAAATTAAAAATCTCCATGTAAATCGCGTTGTTAATCTCCAATCTTGATTAACAACGCGATTTTATGTAAGCCAAAAAATACAACAAAACGTTAAACCATGAAGTCAAAATCTACTTTTTTCATCGTTCTGATGAGCTTTTTAACTTTCGTTATGAATGCACAAGAAATTGCAAATCCATACGGATTAACCACCCAAGTAAAAACTAAGTATGGAACCTTAGAAGGAACCTACGATACAAGAACAAAAATTGCCAGTTTTAAAGGTGTTCCTTTTGCGCTACCTCCTGTAGGAGCCTTAAGATGGAGAGAGCCAATGGATCCAAAACCTTGGAGTGGTGTGTTACAAGCTAAGAAATTTGGCCCAAAAGCCATCCAAGCTCCCTTATTTGGCGATATGGGTTTTCGAAGCAATGGAATGAGCGAGGATTGCTTATACCTAAACATTTGGTCACCTAATCCAAAATCGACTGCCAAATTACCCGTATTAGTTTATTTTTATGGAGGTGGTTTTATGGCCGGTGATGGTTCAGAGCCAAGATATGACGGAGAAGTAATCGCTCAAAAAGGAATTGTTACCGTCACGGTCAATTACCGTTTGGGCTTATTAGGTTTCTTTTCTCATCCTGAGTTAACGAAAGAATCGCCACATAAGGCCAGTGGAAATCAAGGTTTATTAGATCAATATGCCTCATTGAAATGGGTTAAAGAGAATATTGAAAATTTCGGAGGTGATCCAAACCGTGTGACCATCGCCGGTGAATCAGCAGGGTCTATGTCGGTAAGTGCCCAAATGGCCTCTCCCCTTTCTAAAAACTTAATTCATGGCGCGGTAGGCGAAAGTGGAGCCTGGATCGGTTCAGGCTTAGGACCTGTAACCTTAGGTGATGCCGAAAAAGTAGGCGTTACTTTTGGCGAAAAAGCAGGTGCTAAATCATTGAAAGAATTAAGGGATATCCCAACCTTAGATTTATACCAAAAAATGTTAGAGCCTGGAATGCCACGTTTTTCAGCGTGCATCGATGGATATTTTATTTCAAAAACGTTGCCTGAGATATTTGCCAACAAAGAGCAGGCGATGGTTCCTTTGCTATTGGGTTGGAATTCAGAGGAGATGAATTACAAGTCTTTAACAAAAGGGCAGCCCATTACTACAGAAAATTATGCCGCGGCAGTGAAAGACTTGTACAAAGAAAATGCTGACAAGATTTTAGCTCTTTATCCGGGTAAGTCGGCTGAAGAAGCAGAACAATCCGCCACTGATTTAGCAGGTGACCGATTCATCGGTTTTTCTACTTGGAAATGGTTTGATATGCACCGTAAAAACAGCCAAAATCCGGTTTATCGGTATTATTTCGCAAAGCCTAGACCTGAAATGATCGTAAAAGGTGTCCAAGCAGCTCTTGCGGGTGGAGTGGTGAAAGCTGATCCCAATGCCCCTAAACAAGCAGCACCCAAAGGCGCCGTTCACTCAGCAGATATTGAGTATTTCATGGGTAATTTATCGACCAATTTAACCTATGGCTGGACGGCTGATGATCATAAAACCTCAAAAGACATGCAAGATTATTTAGCCAATTTCATCAAAACTGGAAATCCTAACGGAGGCAAATTAGTTAATTGGCCTGCTTCAGGCCAGGAAGCCCAACCAGATTACATGATTTTAGATGCTAACCCTCGCGCAGTCAAAGGGACAAAAGATGCGCGTTATGAATTATTAGATTCGATTATTTTTAAAAAATAATTTTCCAATCTAAATAAAATTAAAGGCCGTTTTTTAAACGGCCTTTTTTCATGTCTATAATTGATTATTTTTACCAGATCATTTTAATTCAATATGTCAAACCCAATTATCAAATCAGCATTACTATCCTACGGGATGTCTGGACGTGTATTCCATGCCCCTTTCATTGATTTACATCCCGGATTTTCTCTAGCAGGTGCCTGGGAAAGAAGCAACAAAAATATTGAAAAGGATTATCCTGGGGTTAAATCCTACGCAAGTATTGACGAAATTTTAGCAGATCCCACGATCGATTTGGTCGTAGTTAACACGCCCATTTACTCCCATTATGAATATGCATTAGCTGCATTAAATGCGGACAAACACAT
>CANIYB010000026.1 GCA_947471105.1 Cytophagaceae bacterium | reverse complement strand
TATTTTGCCATAAACTATCCGACAAGACCAATCCCTTTTTCTCAAATACCTGGGTCAACTCCTCCTTCAAAGTTTTGGTCTTATCTCCTTGGGTGCCTAACAAGGTTTGGTTACGTTTGTCTATTTTTAATAAAATCGAGTCCTGGCCTAGATGCGCCGCTTGCGCCGAAAAACTTAGCCACATACATGTTATTATTGCGATTGCTTTCATATGCTATTGAAATTGAATTTTTTGCTTAATGGTTTCCTCCGTTTGTACATATTTGTTTGCGACCAAATGAAAATTTTCTTTGATCTCACTCCACTCCCCCGGATCGCCCTTGATCACTTGTTTGATTTTTTTCAACAATTGACCCAAATTCCGTTTTTTCTGTATCTGATTCTCAGTCAAAGTTGGCCTTTCCTCATCTACCGGTACTACTGGGTCAATCTTCACTTGGACCCAAATGACCTCTTCCTTTTCCGCCCCTTTTTCTTCGGCTAAATTTGATGGGGTAGGGGGATTTTGTTGAACTGTGGCATTTTCTCTTGTTGGCGCCGATAGTGACTCAATAACAGATTTTTCAATTGTAGGCAGAATGTAAACTCTCTTTTTATCCGACTTTTGAATGATACTACTCGTGACCTCATTTTTCTCAGCTGGAATGGCTTTCGATATACGCTCTTTTTGAATAGTTAACGTTGACACACTAGGGGCTTCTATCGTGGACTTCGCTCTCAGCGCCACTTCTTCTTTCCTCGGCAAAAACCATGGCCAGCCTAGACCGATGGCCACTGCCAATATCGCCGCCCAATGCCACGTTTTAATAAAAAATACATTTGGCTTTTCCTCGGCATCTAATCGTGCCGATAGCTTTTCCCAAAGTCCCTCTGAAACGGGAGAAGTGTCCTCTTGCATCCTTGTTCGCCATTCCGATTCAAAGGATTCCCAGCCCTTATTTGATGGATTTTTCATAATCTAATTCGTTTAATTTTTGTTGAAGTAAGCCACGGGCCCTCGATAACTGGGATTTCGACGTCCCCTCTTGAATCCCTAACATCTCCGCGATCTCTTGATGACTATACCCTTCAATCGCATATAAATTAAATACTGTTTTGTACCCTATTGGAAGATTTTCGATCAATTTATTCAACTCTTCCACGTGTAAATTCACAAAAACATCCTCCGCCTGGCCTATCTCAAATCCAAAATCCGTATCCTGAAATTTCATTTTCCCCTCCTTTCGCAAGGCCATTAAGGCCTCATTAACCATAATTCTTCGTACCCATCCCTCAAAACTTCCTTGCTCTTTAAACAGGTCAATCTTCGTAAAGACTTTCATGAATCCCTCCATCAATACATCTTCAGCCAGAGGACCTACCCCTACATATCGCTTGCAAATGGCTTTCATTTTCCCAGCAAAGCGTTTAAATACCGCCTCTTGAGCCTTTCGATCCCGCCTTTTGCAGGCTTGGACTAATTCGCGCTCGATGGTTTGGGAAGATAAAATTGGTGTCAATGGGCTAATTTTGGGATACGAATACAAAGATGGGCATTTTGTAGAAATGGTTGCGCGGGTTTGAAAACAATTCCAAATTCACGTTCTTTGTACGCAATATATTATCTATGCCAAACAGCTCGCCCATCGGAATTTTTGACAGCGGAATCGGGGGACTAACCCTCGCTCATGCCATCACTGAGTTAATGCCCAATGAACCCATTATATATTTTGGGGATACTGCGCACCTTCCATACGGCGATAAATCAGCGACAGCGATTCAAGCCTATTCGGTGAAAATCTGCAACCTTTTGTTGGAGAAAAACTGCAAACTAATTCTAATCGCATGTAATTCTGCTTCCGCGGCCGCATACGATTTAGTCAAAGCCTATGTAGGTACCAAGGCGATTGTTGTCAATGTAATCGATCCTGTGATTCATTTTTTAGATCAACAATGGTCAGGCAAAACCCTGGGTTTAATCGGGACAAAGCAAACCGTTAACTCTGGCATTTATTCTAATAAAGCGGAGGCCTTGGGAAAGGATATACATATTAAGTCATTAGCTACGCCTTTATTAGCTCCGATGATCGAGGAGGGTTTTTTCAATCATACGATTTCAGAGCAAATTATTAAGGAATATTTACTGCAGCCTGTTTTACAAAACATCGACGGTTTGATATTAGGTTGCACGCATTATCCGCTGATTAAAAAACAGATTGATCAATTTTATCAAGGTTCCGTAGAAGTAATCGATACTTCCCTCATTGTCGCCAATGAAATTAAAAGAATCTTACATGAAGAGGACTTGATGAATGAAGGGAAAGCGGTAGGCCGACAGTTTTTTGTGTCTGACTATACGGATTCTTTTGAAAAATCAACTCAAATTTTCTTTGGCGAAACGATTAAATTAACTCAATATCCTATTTGGGATTGATCTTACTTCCCTAATAATTGAGATACCTTTTGGCGCAATTGCCATCTTGAAATTCGTTCTTGTTGCACTTTCTTACTTTGACGAAACCATAAAAAAGCTACGGCTGCAACGGCTAAATAGGGCGCACTCAATAAATATAAAATACCCGTATTTAATCCTGTGGCTATATTTGAGCGTCCATTTGATATAGTGCTCTCAATCGTTGTTCGGCACATAGCACATTGAGCATTCGCATCGACGCCAACCATCACTAGGCCAATAATCAATAAGATGACCATTGATTTATACATAATAAGGGGATATTAAAAAATAAACAGCTACTCCAGAAAGTGACACATAAAGCCAAATAGGAAATGCCCAGCGAACCGCTTTTTTGTGAGATGCAATATCTCCACTAAGCGCATGATATATCGCGAACAATACAAGTCGAACTACGCCAATGGACAAACCGATATGGCTAAAAAGTAAAGTATAATAAATGGGTCTTATGAATCCTTGGCCTCCAAATGCAGTCGAAGGGTTAGAAATATGGTACAAAATATACAAAATCAAAAATAGGCCACCCTGCGCAAATGCGATTCCCATAGCCTTTCTATGGCCAGCAATGTTTTTGTTTTTGATGGCAATAAAGCCAATGATTAAACTTAAGGCTGTTGTGCTATTGATCAATCCAATAACATGCGGAAGTATTTTAGTCCACGCTCCTAAGGGTAATTTTGTTTGAATTCCAATTAATAAAGCTACGGCGATCGGAATAACCAATGATATCAAATTGATTAATTTGTCATTTTTCGCGTTTTTTTCGATGGCAAATTGGCTCATAATGTTTTTTCGCTTGAATAAATTGTTTTTAATACTTTAATCTCAACTAATAATCGGTCTACCTCTTTTTTGTCCGTACCCACGTAAAATCCCCTGATAACTCCTTCCTTATCTACCAATACTAACCGTTCAGAGTGGATAAATGTTTCGTCGGGATTTTTTATTGCCGCATCATATTCAGATGCATCGGCTAATGGAACATGAAATCCTTTTAAAATTAGGGGATAAATTACCTTTTTCTCCCCTGTTAAAAAGGTCCATTGGCCCTCATTGGCATCAAATCTTTTGGAATAGGCAAGAAGCTTTTCTGGATGATCATATGCGGGGTCAACCGAAATGGATATCAATTTCACATCAGGATCTTGGTTGAACGTATCTTGTACGCGTGATAATTGGCTTGTAATTTTGGGGCAAATGGCCCCACATCTGGTAAAGAAAAAGCTAGCCACATAAATTTTCCCCTTTAAACTTGAGGAAGAAAAGCTTTGACCTTTTTCATTTACTAGGCTGAAGGCAGGAATTGTTTGGAAAATGGTGTCTAGTTCTGACTCATCCCAACGAGGATTTAGGCGTTTGCCCATTTTAATTTCTCCAGTGGTGGAATCGATAGCTGGAATGTAGCGAGGAAGAGTAAAATGATTCGTTCCCCAGGTCTTAAGGCCTAAATAAATAAAGACAGGCAGTATTAATACAATAAATAATATGCCTGTCTTTTTATTCATAACCCAATAAAGAATTGAAATCTAAACTCAATAAAGGTGTCCACCTTCGTACATCAGGGCTGTTAAAAGCCACACGACAAATAATGTTGGAATTAATACCATCCATATTAATGTCTTAACTTCATGCTTAAGGTGCATGAATTCTCCTACAATATAAAATGCTTTAACAATCGTCATCCCCGAGAAAATAGCTACGCGAAGTGTGCTAGCTGGTAAGGTAAATGCAATGACGAACTCTATGGCTGTTAAGACCAAAAGTATCCAAAAAGTTTTCCAAATAGCCGCCGTTTGTGGAGCTGGAATTTCTTTTTCCGAGGTTTCGTGTGCTACGTGCGAAGCCATAATATGATCAATTTAAAAATTAAACTAAATAGAAAAATGTAAATACGAATACCCAAACCAAGTCAACAAAGTGCCAATAAAGACCTACTTTTTCGACCATTTCATAATGACCACGCCTTTGATAAACGCCAGTCGCCGCATTAAAAAATATAAGTACGTTTAATATAACACCCGAAAAAACGTGTGTTCCATGAAATCCAGTGATAAAGAAAAACAAATCCGCAAAAGCTGGTGGGCCATAAGGGTTACGAACTAAATTCGCTCCTTCAATAGGGGTCATGACCCCATCCACTAATTGCTTAGCCGCAAATGATAAATCTTCTGGTCCATGTATGAAGTGACCCCATTCCCATGCTTGTGAACCCAAGAATGTAAATCCTCCTACGATTGTCCATAACATCCATTTTTCTACATCTTTTTTATCACCACGGTGACCAGCTTCTACGGCTAATACCATCGTAACTGAAGAAGCAATCAAAATGAAAGTCATGATCCCAACGAATACAAGTGGCAAGGATATCCCATGTAAAAATGGAACTGCTTCAAATACCTTCTCTGGAATAGGCCAATGCGTAGTGGAAAAATAAAAATCATGTGGCGTCCCCTTCCAAGCAGGTTGGCTGAAACGAATCATTCCATAAGTAACCAAAAGGGCCGAAAATGTAAATGTATCTGATAGTAAGAAAAACCACATCATTAGTTTTCCATAACTAGCTTTAAGTGGTTCAGAACCACCTAACCATGATAATTTTTCCGGAACGGCAGGGGCAGCGTGAGCAACTGACATAGATAATAGCTTAATTGTTAATCAATAAAAATACAAATAAATAAAGCCACAAAGCATCTAAAAAATGCCAATATGTGGAACAAATTTTAATTTGGGTCAACGACTTTGCATTTATTTTAAATCGAAATGCTGCAACTAGCGCAAAGGTCAAAACGATCAATCCAGAAACAAGGTGTAAACCATGCAACCCAGAAAATACATACACGAAAGATCCCGACGGATTGCCCACAAAAAATACGTTCATTTCCACTAATTGGATCCAACCGTAAAATTGCATAATTAAAAATAACAATCCGAGTACAAAAGTAATAGAAATACTTATTCGAAGGGCATTAAATTGGTCTTTTTTTGCTGAAATTAATGCAAAATGCATACTTATGCTACTTAATAGTAAAACAACCGTACTGTAACTAAATAGAGCAGGTAATTTGAATTCTACCCAATTCCCTTCTGCCTTACGGACTAGGTAGGCGCTGGTGAATGCGGCAAATAACATTAGGATAGAAACAATGAATAACCACATGGTAAATACCTTGGGATTAATCGACCTGGTTTCAGCAGGTTCAAGGGTCATTTTTTCAGTGTTCATGTGTTAAATTTTATCAAGAATTAAGGCAATTTGTATAATAATTAAATATAAAAAAGAACCAAACATCATCCACCTGGCAGCTTTGTCCGTTGGTCGCATCATTAAATAAAAGGTTTGGCATAAAAATAAAGTTCCAGCTATCACGGTAATAATCGCTGAGGTGATACCAGCCATGTGTAGCAAATAGGGGATAAAACCTAAAGGCACTAAAAACAAAGTGTAAATCATAATGGTAAAAGCCGTTTTTATGTCTTTTTTCCCATCATTGGGTAACATTTTAAATCCAGCCCTTTGATAATCTTCATCGGCTACCCAAGCAATCGCCCAAAAATGAGGGAATTGCCAAAAAAATTGAATAGCAAATAATATTCCTGGCTCCCAGCCGAAATGTCCCGTGGCGGCAACCCAACCGATCATCGGTGGAAATGCGCCTGGGAATGCGCCCACAAATACGGAGATAGGTCCAACTCGCTTTAATGGGGTGTACACATATCCATACAATAGGTAGGAAAGGAATCCTAATGCAGCTGATTTCCACGAAAAATAAAAGAGGAGCGCCAAGGCTGCCAAGACTAACATATAGCCAAAAATGGAAGCTTGTTTCGAATTTAAAGTTTCAGTGGGCAATGGTCGATTAGCCGTACGCTTCATCAATTTATCGTAGGGAATCTCCTTTAACTGATTGACGATATTGGCCGCGCCCGTTAATAAAAAGCCTGCTAATGAAATTAAAATTAGTCCCAGTGGCTCATGTTTAATAGGAGCTAGGATATACCCAAAAGTACCCGAGAAGGCCACGGTTATCGAAAGCCTTGATTTTAATAGGGCAATATAGGGTTTGATGTTAGACATGAATGGACTTGGTTCTGATGTAATTGTTCATATGAAGGCCAATTAACACCAGCGAAATGAATAAATGAATGGCTTGACTTCCTAATGGAAATGCAAAATAGGCCATCAGAATTCCCGTTAAAAATGAAGTGCCAATTAATGCCATCATTCCGTGCCTATAGCGTTGTAAAATCGAGTCTTTAAGTTTATTCCATAGTATGAAGTGACTAATGATTAATACCCATGAGAATGTTCTATGCGATATAAAAATAATACCCAATTGGCCTATCCACTGCGATTTAGCCGATTCCCCCAACTCCACAATCACATGATCCACGTTTTCCCTCACTTGAGTCCCTAATAATATTTGAAGAAACACAATGCATAAATTGATCATTATCCATTGTCGATTTTCTATAGTATTAACTTCTGAAGTTGAGTGAATGTTTAAGGCTTTAATTAAAAAATAAATGACACCTATCGACAACAGCATGTGTGCTGTAACCACGCCAGGTAAGAGAAATGAATCAACTACATATTTTCCCAGGATGGCATTTAGGATGACTAAAATCAGCGCGGCCAACGTATGTAAGAATATTTTTCTATTCTGTTTGAAAGCTAAGAATGTTGTGATGACCACGAATATACCTGTTAATGCACCTAAAAGTCTATTCAAGTATTCGATCCATGTTTTAGTAGGATTAAACAATACTTGTCCATGTAATTTCTCTTTGTAAATTTCTTGGTAATTAAAGGGCAATTCGGATGCCTGAGTAGGGGGAATCATCCTACCAAAGCATTTTGGCCAGTCGGGACAACCCATTCCTGATCCTGTACTGCGTACGATTCCACCCGCTAAAATAAGCAAGTAAATACTGACTAAGGAAATTATTCCAAATGTTCTAAACACGTCGACAAGGATAAAAAAAAAGATGCATCCAAATGATAATCATTTCGATGCATCTTGTATGAATGAGATTTTATTAATGGGTATAACTCTCGTTCTGAGCACCTAATAAACCTTCAATATCTTTTTCACGAGCTATTTCAGCATTTTCCTCAGGTAGGTTGGATTCAAGTGTAGCTGAATGCGGTACGTTTTGAGGAATAAAATCTTCTGGAGCACCTGGTTTGCTATAATCATAAGGCCAACGATACACCGCTGGAATCTCTCCTGGCCAGTTGCCATGCTCAGGATTAATAGGCGTTGTCCACTCCAATGTATTTGAATTCCATGGATTAGCCGGAGCAATTTTACCTTTGAATATTGAATAAAAGAAATTCCAAGCAAAGATTGCTTGAGCACTGAATGTAATGATCGCAGCAATCGAGATGAACATATTCATGTCGGTGAATGCGGCCATACTATCATTTCCTAAAGCAGTAAATGTATAATATCTACGTGGGAAACCGGCGATTCCAATGTAATGCATTGGGAAAAATACCATATAAACACCTACAAATGTGAACCAGAAGTGAATATATCCTAATGACTTATTCATCATACGGCCAAACATTTTAGGGAACCAATGATAAACTCCAGCCATCAATCCAAAGAATGATGCCGCTCCCATTACTAGGTGGAAGTGAGCTACTACGAAATAAGTATCATGTAAATTTATGTCCAAAGCAGAGTTCCCTAGAATGATACCTGTTACTCCTCCCGAAATAAACAAGGACACAAGACCAATGGAAAATAACATCGCTGGGGTAAACACTAAATTACCTTTCCATAATGTGGTGATGTAATTAAATGCTTTTACTGCAGAAGGCACCGCAATAATTAAGGTTAGGAACATAAATACAGATCCAAGGAATGGGTTCATACCTGTCACGAACATGTGATGCGCCCAAACAATGAAGGCTAACGCGGTAATTCCCATCATAGAACCAATCATCGCTCTGTATCCAAAAATTGGCTTACGTGAATTAGTCGCGATAATCTCAGAAGTCATTCCTAAAGCCGGAAGTAAAACGATGTACACCTCTGGGTGTCCTAGGAACCAAAATAGATGTTGGTATAAGATAGCTGAACCACCTACGTTTGGCAAAGCCTGACCTTGAATATAAATTTCAGATAAGTAGAATGAGGTTCCAAATGAACGATCAAAAATCAATAATAAAGCAGCTGACAATAATACTGGGAACGATAATAATCCCAACACAGCTGTAAAGAAGAAAGACCAAATGGTTAGTGGCATACGTGTAAACGTCATACCTCTAGTACGCAAATTAATGATCGTACAGATATAATTGATACCTCCCATTAACGAGGAAACAATAAAGAAGGTCATACTGGTTAACCAGAGCGTCATTCCTAATCCTGAACCTGGCATCGCTTGGGGTAATGCACTTAAGGGAGGATAAATTACCCATCCACCTGATGCAGGACCTGTTTCAATGAATAAGGATGAAAACATAATGACCGAAGACAAGAAGAAGAACCAATAAGATAACATATTGATAAATCCAGAAGCCATGTCGCGCGCTCCTACTTGTAATGGGATTAAAAAATTAGAAAAGGTTCCTGATAAACCAGCTGTCAATACAAAGAACACCATAATGGTTCCGTGCATAGTGACCATGGCTAAGTAAAACTCTTTGTCAAGTTTTCCAGATTCATCGATCCATCCACCTAATAATGGTCTTAGCCATTCCATGGACATGCCTGGAAATCCTAATTGAAGTCTAAATAAAATGGAAAGAGATCCGCCAAGAAATGCCCATAAAATACCCGAAATCAGGTATTGCTTGGCAATAGTCTTGTGATCTTCTGAAAAGATGTACGTACGAATAAATCCTAATTCATGATGCTCATGCTCATGATCGTGATCGTGGTCATGTGTGTGAACTTCTTCGGCTGAGGATATGGCTGTTGACATATGTATTTTATTTTCTTATTTCTTTAATGATTAATTTACACTTACCGCTTCTGTACTATCTGTTGCGATCGGTTCTGTTGGAATATATTTACTAGCTTTTGACTTTAAATTAGTCGGCACTTTATCTAAATAAGCAGGATTTGTAGCTAAGAATGGTTTTTGTTCAGCCACCCATTTTTTGTAATCTTCCGGCTCGTCAACAAACACAGTGATTGACATACCAAAATGCCCACGTCCACAAACCTCTGTGCAGTTTACTTTGAAATTAAAATCAGGCTTACCTAATTTAGCACGCATTTCGTCTGTGGATATAGTAGGAATAAACCAGAATTTTGTTGGCATACCCGGTACCGCATCCATTTTCACACGGTGAAAAGGCAAATAAACCGAATGCAAAACGTCTTGTGCTCTGATTTTCAATAGAACGGGTTGTCCTTTGGGTAAGTGTAATTCAGTTGCAGTAAAATCGTCAAATGAACTTTTATCCGTGAAATCAATTCCAAGGCTATTTGTTTCGTCAATTAACTTATAGTTCACATTGCCTAATTGGCCATCATCTACTCCGGCATATCTTACATACCAACCAAATTGATGTCCAGTTAACTCAATGACAGCTGCATTGCTAGGTGCTTGTGATGTAATATCTCTCCAAGTTCTCCAGCCAGTAAAAACTAATACTGCCATGACAATTGCAGGAATAACTGTCCATATCAACTCCAATTTATGATTGACCGGATAAAATGTTGCCTTTCTGTTTTTGTTAAAACGGTATTTATAAGCAAAATAAAATAATAAGGTATTGCTGATAAAGAAAGCAAATGTAACAACGGCCATAGACGACCAAAACATGTTATCTGTTTTCACTCCGTGCTCTGATGCAGCGATAGGTAAAAAATCTGGTCTAGCATTTAGAAATGACCAAGATCCCAAAATAACAAACAAAAGCCAAAAAATGAGCATTCCTATCCCATTTGCATTGTTGAAATTGTCAACAGTAGAATCATCATCCTCCGTGCCACTCAACTTATTATTTAATTTGACACTCTTAGCAATAACGGATACCGCTAAGAAGAAGAATACTATGGCTAAAAGACCTATTAGGTAATTCATAAATGATAAATTTAAATCTTTAAAATTAAATATCGTGATGTAATGCTTCTGGTAAGAATGGGTGGTTTTTAGCAACCAAACTTGCCTTCGTTAATTCATCCGAAATAACATAAATAAATGCACATGAAAACGCAGTTAACATTCCAAATTCAACTAAACCATATCCTCCATGTGGGCCTAAAACTCCTGGCATAATCATTTGATAAAAATCAATATAATGTCCACTAATGATGAAGAAACAGGCAATCTTTAAGAAGATTCGCGTACGTTTCGCATCTCTTGTCATTAAAACTAAGAAAGGGAAGAAAAAGTTAAAGAAAATGTTTAAAATTTCTGAAGTTTTATAAATTTTATTGTGGCCTTCCCATCTTTCTAAGAAGTAAATAGTCTCTTCAGGGAAATTCGCATAGTAAATCAATAAAAATTGAGAGAACCATACATAAGACCAAAAGATAGAAAACGCAAACATGAATTTACCTAAATCATGCAAGTGATTTTCATTTACATAGGACATATATCCTTTATCCTTTAGCAATAATACGGTCAAGGTAATGATGGCTAAACCAGTAACGTGCCATGAAGAAAACATGTACCAACCGAACATCGTTGAAAACCAGTGTGTGTCAATGGACATCACCCAATCCCATGCAAACATAGAACTTGATAATCCGAAGACGACAATAAATGCAACTCCAATACGAACTAATTTGGTGAATATTTCAGTGCCTCCTACTAAATCTTCTTCTAAAGATTTCTTACGTAACATGTTCCAAAGAATCAACCAAATAGCTCCAAAACCGATTAGACGTGCGATAAAAAATGTTTTATTTAAATAGCCCGATTTCCCAGCGATGATTTTATCGTAGTTTTCATTGCCTACTTCAGTAACTCCATGGTGCATCCAATGAAAGATCACATCTCCTTTGAAGAAAAATACAGCTAATAAAATAGGTAGGGTAACGTATAAAAACTTTGGAAATGCTTCAGGCACACGCTTTAAAACAGAAGACCAACCAGCCTTCGCTAAGTATTGTAAGGAAACAAAAAACATTCCAATGATTGAAATACCTGTAAAAAAGACTGCATTCAACCAAACGTTAGCCCAGATACGATTAGTCCAATCGTAATGCTCCTCGGCAGCAGGTTGGTGAGATGCGGCACCTCCAGATAAATGTCCAGCAGCCTCATGGCCCGCATTTGTGGCTTCGTGCCCAGCAGCTGCTACTTCATGGCCCCCTGACTCACCTTTTGAAAGTAAGTAGATACCGATAATTAAAGCTACTATTCCTGCAATGAAACCATAAATGATTCTTTTCTTTCCTTCCGAGCTGAATTCAAAATGCTCTTCTACGTTTGCTGGGGAAAAATGTGAATGTCCCGCCATTTTGTTCTCTATTTTAATTTAAATGAATGAGTTCTTATTGTTTTTGCAATTCGTGTACATAAAGCACAATTTTCCATCTGTTTTGAGATGAAATTTGTGATCCATGTGGCCACATACGTCCTTTTCCATGCGTAATCACATGGTAAATATGTCCATCATTAACTGCTTTTAATGCGTCACTTGAGTACACAGGTACTCCTTTATATGCTTTAGCTACGAGTCCATCTCCTTTTCCTGTTTCGCCATGACAATGTTGACAAAAGCGCTCATACTGTAATTTACCTGCTTCGATATTTTCAGGTGTAGCTGCTAAAGGGTTGCTTAATAAAGCTTCTGAATAGGAGATACTATCATTTGGAATGGTTTTTGAAACCAATTCCTGAGATAAAAATGACTTTTTCAAACTGTCAACGCCTGAATATCTTTTTCTTGAAACAGTTCCTGCTACTGGCAAACGCATATTCATTCCTAAAGGATTGATTTTGTTAGTGTCACCTTGTAATTGGGTCATAGGCTCGTAGCCTACGGAATTATACATATTAGGAGCGAATTCAGTTCCAGTATCATTTGGGTCTTTGCCACATGATAATAATCCAAGGACCATTCCTGCTAGTAAAATAATTGATTTGCTTGGGTTCAACATATTTTTATGCTTCTTCTTGAACAATGTTCGTATTAAATTATTTAACATTTACTTCTACAGCTCCAGAATCCTTCAAGGCCTTCTTAATATCCGCTGCACTCTTTTTGTTTTTGTCTACATTGATAGCCATCACAAAACGATCATCTGTAATTCTGATATCTAAAATTTCAGGTTTCTTGCCTGGATATAAATCATTTGAAATACAGAACGTGGTGACTAAACCAAAAGCGGTAAACAAAACAGTTCCTTCAAATGTAATTGGAATCCAATCGGGTAATGCAAAGAAATCTTTACCACCAATGATCATAGGCCAATCAAAAACCATCGTGTAATTAATTAATGCCTGCGCACAAACTAATCCCAAACAACCAAACATAAAAGCTGCAATTGGTAAACGTGTGCGTGCATGACCCAATGCTGTGTCAAGCCCGTGAATAGGGAATGGGGTATACACTTCTTCAATTTTGATGCCTTTTGATTTTACTTCGCTTACGGCATGTAAAACCTCATCCTCATCATCATATACTCCCAGAATGTAATTATTAGTCGAACTCATAGTTTTAATATTTCCTATTTCAATTAATCATCTGTCTTTGTAGAAGCTTTCGCTTTTTTCGCAGGATAGTTTGTGGATACCCCTTTCATCACTGCTTTCACTTCCGCCATGTTAACAACAGGCAAGAATTTGGCAAACAAAAAGAATAGGGTAAAGAACAATCCAAACGAGAATATATAGTCACCGATATCGTACCTAGTTGGCGAGAACATAGCCCACGAAGATGGGATATAATCACGGTGTAGCGAAGTAACAATAATTACAAATCGCTCAAACCACATTCCCACATTTACCACGATCGATAAAAAGAAACTAACCATTAAATTAGTACGAATGCTTTTTGCCCAGAATAACTGTGGTGAGATTACATTACAAGTCATCATCATCCAATAAGCCCACCAATATGGACCCGTGGCACGGTTGATAAACGCATAACTTTCATATTCAACTCCTGAATACCAAGCGATGAAAAACTCAGTCAGATACGCGATACCTACAATCGAACCTGTGATGGTGATGACAATATTCATCATTTCAATATGCTCAATCGTGATATAATCTTCTAAATGGAATACTACACGGGTAATTAATAACAAAGTTTGAACCATTGCAAACCCAGAGAAAATCGCCCCTGCCACAAAGTATGGAGGGAAGATCGTGGTGTGCCAACCCGGAATAACGGAAGTTGCAAAGTCCATGGATACAATCGTATGAACTGAAAGTACCAATGGCGTTGAAATACCAGCTAAAATTAATGACATGTACTCATAACGAGCCCAAGTTTTTGCCGAACCAGTCCAACCTAAACTAAATAAGCCATACCAGAATTTACTTGCTTTTGTTGTTGCACGATCGCGGATAGTAGCCAAATCTGGCACTAAACCCATGTACCAAAACAATAAGGATACAGATAAATAAGTTGAAATCGCGAATACGTCCCAAACCAATGGGGAGTTAAAGTTAACCCATAGCGAACCAAAAGCGTTAGGTAAAGGCAGAGCCCAGTGAGCTAACCAAGGACGTCCCATGTGCGCCAAAATAAAGGAAGCTGCACATAAAACGGCAAAAATAGTCATCGCTTCCGCTGAACGGTTGATCGAAGTTCTCCACTTTTGACGGTACTATAATAACACCGCTGAAATCAATGTACCCGAG
>CANIYB010000025.1 GCA_947471105.1 Cytophagaceae bacterium | reverse complement strand
TATGCCGAAAGTCATTTAGGCATAAAAATTTCAAATGAATTTGGCCAATTAAGTGTGGAGGAAAAAGCGGAATGGCTAAAGACTATTTTACATCGGCCTACCCGAATTTGTGGCGTGGTTAAAAATATGGGGGAACCTGGAGGAGGGCCATTTTGGTGTTCAGATGGCCATGGAAATTTTGCATTGCAATTGGTGGAGTCGGCTCAAGTGGATATGCATAACGAAATTCAGAAAGAAATTTTTTCAAATTCCACCCATTTTAATCCGGTCGATTGGTTTGCTCAACGAAAGATTATCAAGGGAAGCCGTTTAATTTAATGAGTTTCCGGGATATGTCCACAGGTTTTATCACGGAAAAGACGAAGGATGGTAGAAAATTGAAGGCGCAGGAGCTTCCTGGTTTATGGAATGGGGCCATGGCACATTGGAACACCATTTTTGTGGAGGTTCCTTTGGACACCTTTAATCCAGTAAAAACAGTAACAGATTTATTAAGGCCCGCACATCAAAATGACTAGATTTTTTCAATTGTCAAAAAATCAACTAATTTTGGCAACCTTTCTGAAAGATTTTTAAGAAAGTATATAAATGCTTGATTACAAAAACCTTATTCGGCATCCGGATAAGGTTTTTTTTGTGGATTCGTCAAAGCAAATTTAATGCAGCTTGATGTATAGAAATCTTTTATGATTAACTTTAGCGATTCATTTGATGGGCAATCCATAGCAAATGGAAAAATTGAGTGCTTCATTTAAAAATTATTACAAGATATGGCTTTAGAGCAGACATGGCGTTGGTTTGGCCCCAATGACCCCGTAAAATTATCCGATGTTCGTCAGGCAGGTGCGACGGGAATCGTGAATGCATTGCATCAAATACCCAATGGGCAAGTTTGGGAGGTTGCTGACATCGTGGAAAGAAAAAATATCATAGAGGCTTCAGGTTTAACTTGGTCCGTGATAGAAAGTATACCCATTCATGAAACCATTAAAACGAGAACCGGGGATTTTAAAAAATACATAGCCAATTACCAACAATCGATCCGGAATGTAGCTAAAGCGGGCTTAGATACGGTATGCTATAATTTCATGCCTATTTTAGACTGGACAAGAACAGATTTGGATTATAAATTTCCGGATGGCAGTACGGGCTTACGCTTTGATTCCGCTGAATTTGCCGCATTTGAACTTTATTTATTAAAGCGACCAGGTGCTGATGCACATTATTCGGAGCAGGAAATTAGCCGTGCTAAGCGTTGGTTTGATCAATCGACACCAGGCCAACAAGATAAATTGATTCGTAATGTTATAGCCGGATTGCCAGGGAGTGAGGAGAGTTTTACGTTGAAATCATTTCAGGAAGCGTTAGATACCTATATGGAAGTTGGCGATGCGGAATTACGCGGCCATCTATATGAATTCATTAGAGAAATAGCCCCAGTGGCCGAGGAAGAGGGGGTTAATTTATCGATTCATCCGGATGATCCTCCTTATCCAATTTTAGGATTGCCACGTGTCGTGAGTACGGAAAACGATGCAGTTCAGTTATTGCAAGCCTACGATCGTCCTGTCAATGGTTTATGCTTTTGCACGGGGAGTTATGGGGTGAGGGCCGACAATGATTTGGTCGGAATGGTGGAGCGCTTAGGCCATCGGATTAATTTTATTCATTTACGAGCGACAAGAAGAGACGAGTTTGGGAATTTCCATGAAGCAGATCATTTGGATGGGGATGTGGATATGTTTGGGGTGATGAAGGGATTGGTTTTAGAGCAAAACAAACGAATCGCTGAAGGCCGGAAGGATTATAGATTGCCATTTAGGCCAGATCATGGACATCGCATGTTAGACGATTTACAAGCGGGTAAAAAGACGAATCCAGGTTATACGGCGATTGGCCGTTTAAGAGGTTTGGCTGAATTACGTGGCTTGGAAATGGGAATCCGTGGATTTGTCAAATAATTTTATTGATTCGTATTTTGTTTTTCGTTTCAATTTATTAACTTTGCACCCCCGTTAGTATGGGATAACTCAATCGTATGAGTATCATTTGCTGCGGGGATTTAATAGAATTTATATTTAAACAGGTAATTACGCTAAAATGCCAACTATTCAGCAATTAGTGCGCAAGGGACGTGAGCAAATGACTTGGAAATCTAAGTCACCTGCTTTGGATTCTTGTCCACAGAGAAGAGGGGTTTGTACACGTGTATACACGACAACTCCAAAGAAACCAAACTCAGCGATGCGTAAAGTAGCGCGTGTACGTTTGACAAACCAAAAAGAAGTGAATGCTTACATTCCAGGTGAGGGTCACAATTTGCAAGAGCACTCGATCGTATTGATTCGTGGTGGTCGTGTAAAAGACTTACCGGGTGTGCGTTATCACATTATTCGTGGAGCATTAGATACGGCCGGTGTAACGGGTCGTTTACAATCTCGTTCGAAGTATGGTGCTAAGCGTCCAAAACCAGGACAGGTAGCTCCAACAGGTAAAAAGAAATAATTATTAACAGAACGATCCAGTATGCCATTGTTTAAGGCAGAAGGTTGGGTCAATTTTAAAAAACAAACAAAATGAGAAAGGCGAAACCAAAAAAACGCTACGTATTACCAGATCCTAAATTTAAGGATGTATTAGTAACCAAGTTTGTCAATAACTTGATGTATGACGGAAAGAAATCGACTGCATTCACTATTTTTTATGATGCATTGGATAAAGTAGAAGATCGTACGAAAGAGAATGGCTTAGAGACTTGGAAAAAAGCATTAAACAATGTGATGCCATCTGTCGAGGTTAAAAGTCGTCGTGTGGGTGGTGCTAACTTTCAGGTTCCAACAGAAGTGCGCGCTGAACGCAAA
Organism: Cytophagaceae bacterium; assembly: GCA_947471105.1. Lineage (GTDB taxonomy): Bacteria > Bacteroidota > Bacteroidia > Cytophagales > Spirosomataceae > Aquirufa. The sequence goes on along the minus strand of CANIYB010000025.1, from coordinate 12,018 downwards.
GTTTCATTGGGAATGAAGTGGTTAATTTTATATGCGAGAAAGCGTGGTGATAAGACCATGATGGATCGTTTAGCTAATGAAATCATTGCGGCAGCTAAAGGCGAAGGAGCTGCAGTAAAGAAGAAAGATGATACACACAGAATGGCGGAGGCGAACAAAGCGTTCTCTCACTTCCGATTCTAGTCGTATACTATATAATTTAAAAAGGCTGTTCCGAAACGAACAGCCTTTTTTATGGCCCATTTTTTACAAGATTGAAACAAATTTTCATTTTTAAATCTTAGAAAATTAGTTAATCGATTGGTTTAATAGGGTTTCTGTGAATTCAATTAAATATTTAGTAGCTTTGATGATAATTCAACAAGCCAAATGATATCTAAGAAAGCAAAATATGCGTTGAAGGCGCTTAAAGTTTTAGCTCAATCGTATGAGAAAGGGCCATTATTGATTTCACACATTGCAGAATCGGAAAATATCCCCAAAAAGTTTTTGGAAGCTATTTTATTAGAATTACGGAATCATGGGATCTTACAGAGTCAAAAAGGCAAAGGGGGAGGATACTATTTGCGCATCCCGCCAGACCAAGTAACATTTGCCAAGATCATTCGGATTGTTGATGGACCTATTGCCCCAGCATTATGTGTTTCTTTGCATTTTTATGGAAAATGTGATGATTGTGCGGACGAAGAAACATGTAAGTTGAGAAGTGTCCTAGCCAAATGGCGTGATGCCAATTTATCGGTTTTAGAAAAGACCACCCTAGAGGAACTAATTTAAGAAACAGGTTAATCATATAAAAAAAGAGCTCGGTTTTATATCGAACTCTTTTTTTTGTTTATTCGAAAAGGTGATCTAAATTTTTCAATTTAACTTCTTCTGTTTCAAGCTCTAAAAATTCTTCCCAGAAAGGATTTTCTGGAACAGCCGCTTTGCAGATAATAGGCGTTTGTTTGATGGGATGTATAAAGTATAGTCGGCGCGCATGTAAATTGATACTTGCGTCAATATTAGGCTTGTCATAGCCATATTTAATATCCCCACGAATGGGGCATCCCAGCGAAGCTAACTGTACTCGTATTTGATGAGGCCGACCGGTAATAGGCTCCACTTCGATTAAATAATGAAGATTGATTTTTCCGATAAGTTTATAATTTAGTTCTGCTTTTTGTGCTTTATCCTCTGGATAATCTAAGGCCGTAGTTACATTTTTAGCCTCATTTTTGATCAGATAGTGGGTCAATTTACCCTTAATTGGATCCGGTTTTCTTCTCGTAATAGCCCAGTATGTTTTTTGAATATCTCTTTTTCGAAATAATTCATTCATCCGTTCAAGCGCCTTTGACGTTCTTGCGAATACGACTAAGCCACTTACAGGTCTATCTAAACGGTGAACAGGATGGAGAAAAACAGCACCAGGTTTTTGGTACTTTTCTTTGATATAATCCTTTAAGACATCGGTTAGTGTTCGGTCTCCAGTACTATCTCCTTGAACTAGAATACCTGCTCGTTTATTAACGATTAGCAGGTGATTGTCTTCATATACAATGTGATAGTCTTTCATTTTTATTTCAATTTTCCCTAAATCTAGATCAATAAAGGGGGATGCAAAGGTAGGATTATTTTGCGAAATTATTTCTCGATAATTTTTTAATTTCTAATCCTAAATGGACGAAGTTTGAAAACTCAATGATTCTTTATTGTTTTAATTGGTTGCTATTTCAAACCCCATCTTTTTACCTATTACTTAATGCCTCTTACCTAAATACCCTTTTTCATTCGATAATGTTGAATCTCACCAAACAATAAATAGGATTCTTTTTCAATCACGTATCCAATGGATTTGTAAAATGGAACGGCATTTTCACGCGCTTCTAATACAATTTCTTGCATTCCCATTTCTTTAGCCTTCTCCTCTAAATGGATCATAATGGCCTTTCCCACACCCTTTCCTTGCGCCTCGGCTGCCACGGCAACACACCTTACTTGGCCTTGGTTCTCTCCCGACTTATGCATCCTCGCAACCCCAATAATTTGATCATCTTCTATAACCATGGCATGAATCGCTTCCGATTCATCCGCCAAAACTTCCGAACCCAATGGCTGATTCCATGGCGCTCTCAGTATGGTGAAACGAAGTCGATAGTAAGACTCCCATTCATCTTGGGTTATTGGACTTTTAATAATCATATATTTATTTTCTAAGTCATTAGTGAAATAGAAGGAGCCCTAATAAGTTTTTCTCATCAGGGCTCCTAAATCAATTTTTAAATATCAATGAACCTAATGCAGGCTTATGCTAAATTATTTGGCAAAATTAACTGCGCGCATTTCGCGGATAACAGTCACCTTGATTTGACCCGGATATTGCATCTCTTTTTCTATTTTTTGAGAAATATCAAATGATAGATTCGATGCTTTTTCATCACTTACATTTTCCGAATCAACTAATATACGTAGCTCACGTCCTGCTTGAATCGCATAACATTTTTGTACCCCGTCAAATGAAGTAGCCAAGGCCTCTAAATCCCTTAATCGCTTCATGTAAGACTCCATCATCTCTCTTCTTGCCCCAGGCCTTGAACCAGAAATGGCATCACAAACTTGGATGATGGGAGAGATCATCGATGTCATCTCAGTTTCATCATGGTGTGCACCGATCGCGTTACACACTTCTGGATGCTCTTTGTATTTAAGTGCCAGTTCCATCCCTAATAATGCGTGAGGTAATTCTGGCTCTTCATGCCAAACTTTTCCTATATCATGCAATAGGCCTGCACGTTTGGCTAATTTGGCGTTTAAGCCTAACTCCGCTGCCATCGTGGCACATAACTTGGCCACCTCCCTTGAATGTTGCAAAAGATTCTGTCCGTAGGAAGAACGAAATCTCATCCGACCAATCATCTTGATTAACTCTGGATGTAAGCCATGGATACCTAGTTCGATGACCGTTTTTTCTCCAATCTCGATAATCTCGTCATCGATATTTTTTTTCGTTTTATTGACAACCTCTTCAATACGTGCTGGATGAATTCGGCCATCTTGTACTAAACGGTGTAACGATAAACGTGCAATCTCTCTTCTCACTGGATCAAATCCAGAAATGATGATCGCTTCGGGTGTATCATCTACAATGAATTCTACTCCTGTAGCGGCCTCTAAAGCACGAATATTTCTACCCTCACGGCCAATAATCTTTCCTTTAACATCATCTGATTCAATATTGAAAACCGAAACGCAGTTTTCAATCGCATTTTCCGCAGCCGTTCGCTGAATCGTCTCAATGACAATTTTCTTAGCTTCTTTGGTCGCAGTTAATTTTGCTTCCTCTATGGCCTGCTTAACTAAAGAACTTGCCTTGCTTTCAGCCTCTGACTTCAACGCTTCCATGATTTGTTCACGGGCTTCTGCCGCTGATAAGTTGGCAATTTTCTCCAACTGGCTAATCTGATTTGCCAACATTTCATCTGCCTCAGCGCGTTTTTTCTCTACTTCCTCAAGTTTTTTGCGGTAGTTGTCTTCCTTAGATTGAATGCTTTGCTTTTGAGCCTGTAAATCTTGATCTGCTAGTTTTTGCTGCTCTTGTTGCTGCGCTAAAACTCTTTCCTTTTCTCTTAAAATTTGCTCATTTTCTTGTAAAATACCTTTCTTAGCTTGAGTCTCTTCCTCAAACTCACCACGCAGACGAAGGAAATTTTCCTTAGCCTCAAGCATGCGATCTTTCTTTAAATTTTCTGCTGCGACTTCAGCATTTTTCAAGATGTCATCAGCCTTTCTTTTAGCCTCATCTTCGAAATTTTTATTGGCTTTTGAAAAGAATACTTTTCCAGCGAATACGCCCCCTGCTAATGAAAACAATGGGATAATAATACTTAATATGCTCGACATAGAACGAATGTGTTTATTACATGAGTCCCAATAAGCCTTAAAAAAATTTGATTATAAAGTGAACTCCTCAGCCATCACGAGCAATTGCTCGTTTTCCGCTTGAACATCTTCTAACAAATTAGTTTTTTCCGATTCAAATTTTAATCCACACATAGCTAAATCTAAGGCCACCAATGCCATTACGGCATTTGGATCTGAACTATTGGCCTTTTTTTCGTAAAACTTAACTAATCGGTTAACTAATAATGCCGCATTGCGCACACAAAACTCTTCTTCTCTATTTACCCGCAAGGATACTGTTTGTATTCCTAATAATAAATTGCAAGGTAATTGTTGGCTCATGTTTTGCGTAATTGCTCAATACAATGATCTATTTCAACTATATATTTATCTAACGTTTTCTTCAGCTCAGCAGTTGGGACCGCCGTGTTGTTTGTATTAACTACAATTTTACCAAATTTATCTGATTTTTTAAAGTTTTTCTCCAATTCTTTTGATGCTTGGCTTGATAAACTCAGTTCCCTATTTTTTTCTTCGAGTAGGGTTTTTAATCTGTCAACTTCCCTTTCCAGTTCTTTGATGGTCCCTTGATTTTCTTGTAAACGCAATACCATTTGGCTGATTTTCAGCTTTAAGGTTAAATATTGCGTTTTTAATTCCTGTTTCATTTGGGCCTTAAATTAATGTTTTAACTTAAATTTTCCTCCACCTTTCCAGGAAAATTCGAAGACCAAAACAAAGAAAAGTAAAATCAATACACCTATATTTTCACGGATGATGTTTGGAATATCCATGATGATTTGAATTTTATTTCCGATCTCAATACATAAAAACCCAAGAACGATATATAATAATCCAGCTTTCCAACGATACGGAATGGGATCAAATTTTTGCCCACCTAAATAACATAAGATCATCATGACGAAGCTTGATGCTAGAAAAGACCATGCGCAAGCCATATATCCGTATTGCGGAATAAAAATAATATTTCCAGCTATCGTGGTGACTAAACCTATAAGCGTGATGATGGTCCCCATGTAGGTTTTATTCGTTTTCTTAAACCAGACAGATTGTGTGTAATAAACGCCCAAAAACAAATTGGCCAAAAGTAAAATAGGTACAATCCCAATTCCTTCCCAATAAATTTCTCTCCGTAAAAATAGGGTTTTAATCCAAAATAAATTGACCGAAACTCCCACCCACAAAAATGTACAAATAATGATAAACCAGTGTGTCACTAAAGCTAAATTGGACTGGTCGTTCGCCTCCGTTTTCTTCCCTAGAAAAAAGGGTTCAGCCGAATACTTAAATGCTTGAATGGCTAAACTCATAAAGACAGATAGTTTATAGCAATTGCCATAAATGCCTAAGGCGTCTTGAGAACTTCTCCCGGGATAAAAAGATTCTGGTAAAAATTCCTCGAGTAGCAACCGGTCAAACATTAGGTTGAACATAGCGGCTAGACTCATGAACATAATGGGGTACGAATAGACCCAAAGAGATCTTAATTCTGTCCAATCCCAAGTCCATTTAAAAACTTTGAATTCTGCTTTGAGCCAATAAAACAAGGAAGCATTGCCTATTAAGTTGGCCAGAAAAATATACCCTGCGCCAACCTCAGGCCTATATATGTGCTTCAAAAACTCAGGCCCAGTCCCTTGCTCATGCATAGGTTTTAAAACGAGTAGAATAAATAAATTTAATCCCACATTAATTAAAATGGAAACGATTTTCGCTTGAACAAATGTTCGAATTTTGTTTTCCAGTCGGAGTTTGGCAAATGGGATGGCCGTGATTGCATCAATCGCTAAAATAACGGCTAACCACTTTAAAAATATCCCCTTGTTTTCATATCCCAATTGGGCCATAATGGGATCCGAAAATAGAAATAGGCAAACTGTAAATAATCCTGAGGTGGCAATTATTGCCGATAAAATGATGTTGTAATATTTGGCAGGAGCCTCTTTGGCATACCTAAAATAGGCCGTTTCCATCCCATAGGTATAAATGATATTCGCGATGGCCATGTAGCCATATAATTTAACATTGATTCCTAATTCCGCTGGTAAAAATGCGATTGTATGAACGAATACAAGTAAAAAATTAAGGGAACGCCCTAATATGGTACTGAATCCATACGATAGAGTTTCACCCGCTAATTTTTTTAGAATAGACATGTGTTAAAGTTTGTCAATTCCAAAGGTACAAATTTCTGTTGGATTGGGTAATTTATGGTTTTTGATATCCGATGGTTTGATAAAATTGTTCCGAGTAATTATCAGAAAGGGGTATGTGATTTTCGCCAATTTTAATTTTCTGATTTCGAATAGACTCTACCTTTTTTAAGGAAACGATGAATGACTTATGGATTCTTTGAAATTCTGCCGAAGGTAATTTTTCTTCAATTAATTTCATCGTCATGCGGCAAACCACTGGAAATTTCTGGGTTCTGAGGTGAATTTTAATGTAATCTTTTAAGCCTTCAATGTATAAAATATCTTCTAGCATAATTTTCATTAATGAATAATCTGCATGAATGAAGATGTATTCCATTTTTTCAATTACAGGAATTTGAGCCTGAACCAGCATATTTTTGCTTTTGAAATAATCCAAAGCTTTGTGAGCGGCTTTTAAAAAACGCTCAAATGAAATGGGCTTAAGCACATAATCAATCACGTCTAAATTAAAACCCTCCAAAGCGTATTGTTGGTATGCGGTCACAAAAATTACCATGGGTTTTTGAGTTAATCCTTCCAAGAATTGAACCCCTGTGATACCCGGCATCTGGATATCTAAGAAAATCAGATCGATTTCATTTTCCTGTAAATACTCAATCGCCTCAAAGGCGTTCCGACATCTTTTTTCTAATTTTAAAAAAGGTACTTTGGCGATGTTATCCTCTACTAAATCAAGGGCAAGATTCTCGTCATCTACCGCTAAACATCTTAGAACGACCTTAGGAAGTGCTGTAAATTCCTCGATTTTCTCTTCCTCTTCTTCCATGTCAAATGTGTTTTATCGTAAGTTCAACCAAATAACTGTCTTCCTTTTCGTCGATTTTTAATTCATGTTGATCCGGGTACAAAAGCTCTAATCGCCTACGCACATTAGCTAAGCCTATCCCAGAACTTTCATCTTTTATTTCTAAATTTTGTTTACTCACTTGATTACGTACACTAAAAAACAATGATTTTTTATCATCGTTTAATTCGATATCAATGCTTGGATTTTGCACCATTCCTACTCCATGTTTAAAGGCATTTTCCACAAAAGGAATAAGCAACATGGGTTCAATACTAGAGGGAGAAGAACTTAAATTGTGTTTGAAGTCGATCTTGATGTCATTGCCAAATCGCAAACGCTGCAGTTCAATGTAACTTTCTAAATAACTAAACTCCTTGTCAATGCTTACTTTTGAATCGCTCGTTTCATAAATCATATACCGCATTAATTCCGATAATTTAATTACCACAGGTTCTACCATTTCAGGCTTTCTTCTTGACAATGAAACAATGCTATTGAGAACATTAAACATGAAATGGGGACTGATTTGAGATCTCAAGAAGGATAATTCAGATTTTAAACGCTCGTTTTCCTCCTCTTTTTTAACCTCTTGGTCAGTCATGTTATCTGAAAGGAATCGATAACTAGTTCCAATGGCCACAATAAATAATAATTGGAATATAATCCTTAATGAGGTACCTCTCCTAAAACCATTACCTCTTTGTCCCCCGCCATTCGCCATTTCAGGAAAAAACCACTTAAATAATTCTTCGTGAAACCAGAGCATGACTAGCAAAGAAATGACAAGTAAAATGATGTAAATTAAAACGCCCCGTTTTTTTAGAATTTTTCTTAATAAAAACTCTGTATTGAAGTAAAATAGAGGAATATTAAATAATCCAAATACGACAAAAAACATATTCCATTGAAAATGTCGATCTATTTCTCGGGGATTATTAGAGGCGGAATTTGGTCCTAATAAAAGGGGCAAAGCCAAAAAACATATCCAGAAAAAGATATGTAAGAGTACAGGCCTAAGCTTCCAATTTAGTTTTGACATAATTTTCTTTAGGGGAGTAAATCCAAATTAAAACAAAATCGCTTATATTACTAAAAGTTTTTCTACGAGTGTCCCTTTTTTGCCGATGAAAAAGCCAAAAGGATATTTGTAAATTACATAAAACCTATTTAAAAAAAACATGAAAAAAGTCTTTTATTTACTATTGTTGCCCTGGGTTTGTTGGGCCCAACAAACCATTCCTCTAACAGATTTGAGTGCTTTTGATCATCCGAGTACGAATTGGACCATTGAGCAAGTGATTAAAGCGAGGCCCACGGATACGAGTTTTCAAGTAAGCTCAGGCAAAGGGGTTTTATTAAACACGCTTCGTCATGGGAAATACAAGCGTACGGATGATTTGAAATTTAATTTAAATCATGGCGATATTCATTTTATGATGGATTTTATGCTTCCCAAAGGCGCTAATTCAGGAATTTATTTACAAGGCCGTTACGAAGTGCAATTATTTGATTCATGGGGGAAGAAATCATTGAAATTTGGAGATTGTGGTGGTATTTATGAGCGCTGGGATGATGCTAGAGGAAAAGGAAATGAAGGTTTCGAAGGTTTTGCCCCAAGACAAAATGCGTGTAAAGCACCAGGTTTATGGCAGTCGATCGAAATCGACTTTGAGGCGCCAAGATTTGATGCTTCAGGTAAAAAAATCAAAAATGCCGTTTTCAAAAAAGTGATTCTGAACGGAATATTGATTCAAGAAAATATTGAAATGTCCGGAGTGACCCGTGGGTCACTTTTTAGTAAAGAAGGGCCATTAGGACCTATTACTATTCAAGGAGATCATGGGCCGGTAGCATTTAAGAATATCCGTTATGAGACCTATGATAAGCCAAGCGCCAAATTAAGCAACATATCTTATCAGTATTATGAAGGGAAATTCCCTGAGCCAGTGATTGGACAAGCGATCCCTTTACTTAAAGGTAATTTAGCTGCTCTGACCCAAAAAGTGATCAAGGCACGAAACGATTATTTAATTCATTATGTAGGGGATTTGGAAATTCCTGAAACGGATAATTATTCATTTGAAACGCATTGGACAGGATCAGGGGTATTGAAAATTGACGGAAAAGAATACAATTCAGGTGCCCACTGGTATACAGATGATATAAGTGCTACTGTTAATTTAACGGCTGGTAAGCATAAATTTGAGTTGATTCATGTCAAAGATTTTAGTTGGGGCCCTAAGGCCTTAGGCGTTTTTGTCAAGCGAATTGGCGCTCAAATTGTTCCTCTCCACGTACGGACTTCATTGCCAGATCCAGAACCTAGGGGCTTGATTGAGGTAAAAGCAAATTCAGAGCCTGTATATCAAAGATCCTTTACTTTTCACCAAGGAAAGAAAAAGACGCACGTGATACATTTGGGGGATCCTTCAGGACTTTCTTATTCATACGATTTAAAACAAGGGGCTTTATTGCAAACTTGGAAAGGTAAATTTTTAAATGCCACACAAATGTGGTTGGATCGCGGCGAGCCTCAAACAGCTGAGCCGATGGGTTTAAATGTAGTTATGGATGGTAAATTTCCTTTGGTTTTGAGTAGTCAAGCGCAGCCAGATTCGGTTGACACATCTAAATTGGTTTATAAAGGATATAAGATTTTACATGGTAGACCGGTCTATATGTACGATTGGCCTGCTGCCTCTTTGAAGGTTGAAGATCACATTAACCCCAATGAAAATGGGACAGGTTGGCTTAGAACGATCAATTTGATTGGCACAAGCCCACAAAAATCCAATATTGAAGTGGTGGTCGGAAATAGTCCGGATGTCGTGGAAATTAATGCAGGCCTTTTGGCATTACAAGGGATGGGATATTATGTTCAATGGGCGGGAGCACCTGCCGTTATTTTGAATACACAAGCCGCAGGAAAGCAAGTGAGAGTTCCTTTGCAAGGAAATAGTTTTACATATCAATTGATTTGGTAACCTACATAAGATCATGAAATTAAAATTAAGTATTTTATTATTAGCCATTTCTGTAGGAGCTTTTGGGCAAAAACCCGCTCCAAAAACAGAGCAAGATTTTTATGAAATAAAAACCTTACCTATTCCTCAAGACCTGTATTTAGAGGTGGGAGGATTGGCAACCATGCCTGATGGCCGATTGGCCGTAAGTACTCGGAGAGGGGAAATATGGATTGTTGAAAATCCTTATCAAAAGGATAGCCACCAAACAAATTATCGAAGATTTGCCAGTGGCTTGCATGAGATTTTAGGCTTAGCGTATAAGGATGGTGTCTTCTATTGCTCCCAACGTGGAGAATTAACGAAAATTACGGATACCAATCGCGATGGGGTGGCCGACTTATATGAGCCGATTTACCAATTCGAATTATCAGGTAATTATCATGAGTATACTTATGGGCCTGTTTTTGATAAAAATGGGGACATGTTAGTGACCCTTAATTTAGCCTGGATTGGCTTTGGCGAAGGAAAATTTGCCAAATGGCGGGGTTGGTTAGTTAAGATAAAACCTGATGGAACACTCGAACCACAGTCGGCAGGCTTGCGTTCACCCGCGGGTTACAGCATTAATGATGAAGGCGATATTTTTTATGGGGAAAACCAAGGAGATTGGGTTGGTTCAGGTCGAATTACTCATTTAGCTAAAGGAGATTTTGCAGGTAATCCTGGTGGAATTAAATGGGCTAAAGAGCCTAATAGCCCTTTTAAATTAACTTTGGAGGAAATTCCAGATAACAGCCAGCCGATGTTTGAGGCAGCTAAAAAAGTTAAAAACTTAAAATTACCTGCGGTTTGGTTTCCACATGCGATCATGGGAATTTCAACATCCGATATTATCCAAGATACGACTAAGGGAAAATTCAGTCCTTTCCCTGGGCAGTATTTTGTTGCAGATCAAGGACAATCTAAGGTGATGCGTGTGTTCATGGAAAAGGTGAATGGCGTTTACCAAGGATTTTGTATCAACTACCGTGAGGGATTTCAGTCGGGAATTTTGCGCGAGCGCTTTGGCTTAGATGGTAGTATGTTTGTGGGTATGACTTCAAGAGGTTGGGGATCTACCGGGAAAGATAATTTTGGGCTTCAAAGATTAGTTTGGAATGGTTTAACACCTTTTGAGATTAATACTATTCATGCTAAATCAGATGGATTTGAGATTTCATTTACTCAGGCTGTTGACGTAAAATCCGTGAAGAACGCCGCTTCTTATGCGCTCAGGTCTTATATCTATGAGTACCATCATCAATATGGTAGTCCGATCATCAATGTAAAAGACATAAAGATCAAGGGAATTTCAGTGTCTCCAGATAAGAAATCCGTACGTATATCGTTGGATGGAATTAGGCAATTCTATATTCATGAGTTTATTTTGAAAGGCATTTTAAATGAGGAGGGAGAGCCTTTACTACATGAAACGGCTTATTATACCTTGAATGAAATTCCTGCTGGGGATAAAATGGCAATCAATGAATCCAATGCTCCTGTGATTGAAAAAGCAGCTATCGCCGTAGTTGAGCAACCAAAATTGGCGGTCAATGGCAAAAAACAACTAGTTACGGATGCACAAGCTATGGCCTTATTAAAAAAGCACACGTGCTTAGCTTGTCATGCAAAAGACAAAAAGGTGATAGGACCATCCTATGAAGATATTGCTAAACGGAAGTATTCGGACCAACAAATTTTGGCTTTAGTGTACAAGCCCAATCCTCAGAATTGGCCAGATTATGCCACTGAAATGGCTCCTATGAGTCACATCCCAGCTAATGATGTGCTGAAAATAGCTTCTTGGATTAATGGACTTGGGGCAAAAAATAAAGTGGAGCCGAATCGAGATTAATAGTCGTCGAAAATGCACATAAAAAAAGGAACTCAATTTTTTGAGTTCCTTTTTTTATAAAATGAAATACTTATTTTTTGGGTTCTACAGAGCCTTGAATCGTCAAAATAATTTGAGAAACTTCTCCATTATTGACAACGGTAATCGTTTTATTGAAACTTCCTGGACGTCCAGCTGAGTTATAAGAAGCAGTCACTTTACCTGTTTTACCTGGCATGATGGGTTCTCTAGTCCAATCTGGAGTGGTAC
>CANIYB010000024.1 GCA_947471105.1 Cytophagaceae bacterium | reverse complement strand
GCTGCATTGGATTTATTGGATGCATCTTCTTTTAAGGCGAGTGAACTGGTAACTGTGGCGGAATTGGCTTTTAAGGCTAAGCCTGGTACGGTCGGTAAATCCGCAGTACCGGCTAAGTCTCCAGCTAATTTAAGTTTTCCTTTCGCAGAAGTACTTGCATCGATGACCCCTCCCGCAGTAGCTAATTGGACAAAAGCAGTCGTGGCTATATTCGTGCTATTATCTCCCGAAGACTGAGTGACGGCAATGGTACTCGAAGGTAATACAGGAGTTCCCGTGAAGGTGGGTGAATTTTTATCAGCCTTCGTATCTACGGCTGCTTGCAAAGCTATGCCAGCAGTTGCGGCTTGAACAAAGGCTGTCGTCGCTAATTTCGTCGAATTATCGGCAGCCGATTGGGTAACTCCAGTAGTTCCAGCGGGCAATACAGGAGTTCCCGTGAAGGTTGGTGAATTTTTATCTGCTTTCCCATCCACGGTAGCTTGTAAAGCAGTTCCCATCGTCGCTTGATCCACATATGTTTTTACCGCTTTCACGGATGGATATTTGCTGTCGGAACCAGCATCATCTTGTACATTGGTCGATTTATTACTCGTATTTTCTTTGTTAGCCAAAGCGGGAACGGTGGGATTCTGGGCGGTTCCACTTAAGTCACCGGCCAATTGAATTTTGCCTGGCGCCAGAGTCGTAGCATCAGGGATATTGCCAGCTACGAGGCTAGAGATATTTTGGTCTACATAGGTTTTGGTTGCTTTTTGGCTAGGGTACAATTGGTCTGATGGATTGGATCCTCCTAAGTCAACCGCTGTGGATTTGTTGGAGACGACCTCTGCGGTTCCCGAAAGGTTATTTACATTGTCATTTGTTTCTCTGATTTGTCCCTGCAAACCCCCTATCTGGGAATTTAAATTATTGTTGGTCGCTGAAATCTGATTTTGTTGCTCTGATAGTTTTGTATTGATTGTACTAATAGAAATTGTATTGTCTTTTATGGCTGTGGAATTCTCAATTAATTTAGTATCGAGGCTTGTAATATTTTGATTGACAATCAAGAATGCAGCATCATTACTCTTTTTGTTCTCGTCAATGGTTTGATTGGTGATTTTTATTTGACTTGTATGGCTTTGGATATCTGCTTTAATCGGTTCTAAATCTTTTGAAATTAAGTAGCCTGGGTCATTAGAGAATTGAGATAATTTGGTCGGGGCGTCGCGCACATTTTTATAGTCCACCGACTCAGCATAAAGTGCATATGCGGTGTAACTTAATTTTTGATTACTGACTTCTGTGAACGTTTTTCCGTTGTTGAAACTGACGGATACGGCCAGGTTTTTGATATATTCATCCCAAACGATGGCGTCAAAAGTGCTATATTTTGCGCCTGTTTCTGAAGATGAATTTGAGCTTAAACTTCCATTGGTCGGTGCAAGCCCAATAGTCAAATTTATGAGTCCAAATTCATCGGTTTCAGTTTGTTGGATTTCTGTATAATCTACACCTTTGGTTGAGCTAATCGTAAATTTGATGGCCACTTTTCCTTTTTGGAATGGTTGGCCTGTAATCTGATTGCCAGGGATGTCTAAGGGATTAGGGTCTAGGATCACGGCTTGGTAATTGATTCCCTTTTTTTGTCCAAAAGACAAAAAAGAAATCCCAATACACATGAATATATAGACTATCTTATTCATTTTAAAAATTTTAACCCAATCAAAAAGCTGGTGGGGGCAAAGTTCAAAGTAGCCTCACCCGTTTTATCTGCATGTGAGGTTTGGCTCTTTTGATAGGCAATAAACAAAGACGTTTTATCATTTATTTTTTTGCTGATGTCTACCCGATAGCCATTAAAAAATTGGAGTGTATTGAACTGTGGATTATCGGCCAGGGGAAAATATTGGTTGGAGATCAACTGGTTTCCGTTGATCATTTTGAATAGAGACAATTGCCCCATTCCACTAATTGATATGCCATATTTGATCGGTATGAGCACACCAAAGCCAGCCTGAGCTCCTATAAAATCGGTATGATAAGCAAAGGGGATTTTCTGAAGATCACCTACGGCATTCATTTGCAAGAAATTGATGCCTAAATCGTATTGAAAAGCACTTAGGATTTTAGATAAGGTTGGATGTTGGCTGAAGTAAATACTTCGTTTGCTGGTGTTGGCTAAGTTCTTGCTCGTATCTAAAATGGACTGAGAAAGACTAATTCCAAAATGGGAGCCTGAGGAAGGTTTTAGGTAATCTGCTTTTATTCCATTGGCTTGTGTATAACTAAATGCTGTTATTGACGAGCCTAGTTGTATTTTATAACTTTGGGCTTGGCAAAACGAATTAATTAGAACAACGGTTAATGGCAATACTTTTAACAAAAAATTATACTTCATGTTAATGCTCCATTTTATTCAGAGCAAGTAACCATTTTTAATTTTTTGTTTTGTACGGTTTTTTTTTACAGCAAAAAAATCTAACAAATTAGTTGTTATTTTTAATTTTAAATATGAAATCGGCTGCTGAAAGTCCATATAAGCTTTTGCATGCAAAGTGAAAAGTTTGTCGATTCTTAAATCCCGATTCAAATGCTAAAGCTTCAATCGTGTATTTTTTCCAAATTGGATTGTGTTTTAACTCATCTTTTAGATAGGTGAGTCTACATGAATTTACAAACTCGGGAAAGCTTTGGCCATGTGCTTGCTTGATGGACGATGAAATTTGAGATGTACTTATTCCTGTTCTTTCTGAGACATTGATAATTTTTAATTCAGGATTTAAGAAAACTAATTCAGTTTCAAATAAATTCTGAATTTTTAAGATGTGGTCTACCGGAACAATTTTTTTTGTCGTCGTGCTCACTGCAGAAAACTTTTCTAATTCTTTTTTAGTGAAAAATCCACTAAGCGTTGGACCTACTAGCATTTGTGGATTTAGAATTAAGTAAAAAACTTCAAAAAGGTAGTTGATTGAAAATATAATGTAGATTATGATTAATTCATAAGAAGATTTAATTCCTATTAATTTCATGGTAACATAATAGTATACAATAAATAGTACGGCTACGATTTTCATTGTAAAATCAATTAAAATCCATTTGATGATAATATTATTGTTCCTTTTTAATATGCGAAAGCCTTTTGTTCTAAAGTAACTATATAGATCAAATCCTAGCCAAATGGAATATATAACAATGGACAATCCTTTTAAATATAAGTGCAATGACATGGGTAGCCAACCAAAATTGCCGGTTGACGCGGATAGATTTCCATTGCTAATGACATACTTGATTTCATTCAATTTCGCTTCTGGTGAACTTAAATAAAAAGGAATGTATTCGACTATGTGGAATAAAAAAGGAACGAAATGAAGTAAATAGATACCCTTAAATTTTCTGTTGGGGTATAATAAAAACTTTTGAATGAGGACTGAAAGTGGGCCTACAAGGTAAATCGGGGGAGATAAAGACCTAAAAAAATAGGGGTGGTCTAAAATATTGTTTTCAGTTAAATAATAAGAGATTATGAGTGTAATGGACAATACTGTAAATTGAATTCCTAATAGCTTGGAAGCTATCAACCCTCTTCTTAAGATTAAATTTATTCCAAAAAGAAAAAATAATGTTCCTAGGCAGAAGTGAAAGATGACCGCTAAATACTCCGTCATTATTGGGTATATGTTATAGAACCATTCGTAATCTAGTAAAAAGTATTTATACTTTTTTATTCTTTATACTGGAATATACTGATCCAACAACCAAAGGAGTTGGGTCACGGATATTTCACCATCCACTTGGATATCGGCTTGCTTATAGAAAGGTAAGCGATCTTCAAAAGTTTTTTTGATCGTATCGATCACCGCTTCTTCGCTTTGGCTTTTATCTAATAGGGGTCTATTGTTTCCTTGGGCTTTGTATAATCTTTTGGCTAAGTCGTTTACGTCGACATTTAAAAACACACTTACCCCGTTATTTTTGATGAATTCCATGTTATCGTTAAAGCAAGGAACTCCGCCACCGGTCGCGATGACCATCGATTGATCAGGCTGAAACCCGTGCAAGGTCTTTTTTTCTAACTCTCTAAAGTGGCTTTCTCCTTGGCCAGAAAATATTTCGGATATGGTTTTTTGCTCACGGGTCTCGATTAATTTATCCATATCGGTAAAGCTGTAACCCAAATTTCTAGCCAATTCTTTTCCTAATGTACTTTTTCCCGATGAGGGCATTCCAATTAAATAAATGTTTTTCATTCTTGCACTTTTGTTAAACGTTCTTCAATTTCATTGGCACTGGGCAATTGAAAAGCTGACCACTTTCCTTTTACAGTTCCATCTTTTAATATCCAAATTCCTGGACTCGACCTGATAATCGTTTTTAATACTTTGACGTCGGCTGATAAAGCAGGGAAGCTTAATTGATACCGATGCCTTAGTTCATTAACTTCTGCATCTGTAGATGCGGAAACTAACCAAACCGATATTTTTTTCTTTTCTAATTCCTTAGCTAAAATGCTGATATCTGTGAATGCTTTTTCATAGGTATGATGTAGGTTGGGTACGATCACCATGACCCGATTTCCTTTAAAGCTTTCTTTCGTAAAATCAGTGGTATCGCCTTCCGCCCATAAATGGTAATCGGTGATGAGTGGCCTCGCTTCTTTTTCATTGATGGCCTTCATCGAAATAAACTTGGCTAAAGTGTCAGTAGGCATCTCCAATAATTCAGTTTCTTTGCCATTCATTTGATACACATAACTAAATTTCAGGGCTTCCCGCTCTTTCATATTTTGAGGTATATTTTCTCCTATCGCATAAGGAAGGCTGTCGAATTTGGGTAAATAAAAATACGAGTAAACGCCAATCCCCACACTGATAACCATACTGACCACGACGATTTTTAACGTGCGTTCGTTTTTCTTAGCCTTCTCACTAAAAAATAAGCTGACAGTTAATACGATTAAGAATATGTCTTTTCCAAAAGACGTCCATGGCGTGAGCTTAATGGCTTCACCAAAGCATCCACAGTCGGTGACCTTATTAAAATAGGCCGAATAAAAAGTCAAAAAACTAAAGAAGAGTAATATGGAAAAGATGGCCCAAAGGGTTTGTTTAGCTCGATAATTAAACCATAACGCGATGGCTAGGACGACTTCTAAGCTGCTTAGTAAGATGGAGAGAATTAATGCATAAGGAATCCAGAATTTCCAGAAGCCTGACATGAGTGGAAAATCCACTGAAAACACATCAAAATATTCCTCTAGTTTCAATTGGGTCCCGATAGGGTCATTCAGTTTAATAAACCCTGAAAAAAGGAATATGCTGACCAGTAAAAAGGTGGCAATTTTTGCGTAACGCTGCATAATTTATTGCTGTTGGGCTTGTTGGCTTTGTTCCTCTTTCAATTTTATCAAACAAAATACGGCATAGTTGAGCATATCTTGGTAGTTGGCTTCCACCCCCTCCGACACCAAAGTAATGCCTAAATTATTCTCTATTTGTTTTGTTCTAAATATTTTCATTAGAATCAAATCGGTCATGCTGCTAACCCGCATATCTCTCCATGCTTCCCCATAATCGTGATTTTTATTTCTCAAAAGCTCTAAGGTAATTTCAACTTGATCGTCGTAAATGCCACCTAATTCTTCAGGCGAAAACTCCATTTGATCCGAATTCTCAAGTGTTTTTTGGATTAATGCGATAATGCAATAATTGATAATGCCGATAAACTCGCCCTCAATTCCATCCACGATTTTTTGTTGGCCCTTATCCTGAATACTGCGTATTCTTTGTGCCTTGATAAAAATTTGATCGGTTAGGCTGGGTAAACGTAAAATTCTCCAAGAAGTCCCGTAATCTTTGTTTTTTTTATCAAACAAGGCTTTGCAGTGTGAAATTACTTGTCGATATTCGATTTCGGTTTGGGAAGGCGAAGAGTCCCGATTCATATTACTTGGATTAGATTTCTATACTCACGTTTTTTTAGCCTACAAAAATATTTAAATTATCCTAAATTTCAGCTCATTTGGATGCTCTTTTTCCAACTTTTAACACATTCTTTGTAAATGGTCAATTATTGGACCTAGGGGGTACTTTAAATTCTGCCATCTGTATGGGAATTTTAAATGTGACGCCTGATTCATTTTATGAGGGGAGTCGAATTAATTCTGTGGATGCCGCTTTGCAGCAAGCTGAAAAAATGATTTCGGAAGGGGTTAAGATCTTGGACATTGGTGGTCACTCGACTCGGCCTGGTGCAGAACCTGTCAGTGAAAAGGAGGAGATTAATCGTGTAGTTCCGATCATTCAAGCATTAAACAAGCGATTTCCAACACTCATTATATCCATTGACACCTACCGGCTATCCGTTGCCAAAGCTGTATTTGATGCTGGCGCTCACATACTGAACGATATTGGCGGAGGTCAAATGGATGATGGCATCTTTGACTGGATTTGTTCCGAGCAAATTCCATATATATTAACGCACAGTGTCGGTAAATTTGAAGAGGTTCATCAAATCCCAGCCTATGAGAATGTAGTTGAGGCCGTGTGGACGGATTTAGCTAAAAAAGTACAATATCTAAGGTCAAAAGGATTGAAAAATTTACTCATTGATCCTGGCTTTGGTTTTTCGAAGTCTTTGGATCACAACTATGAGTTATTGTCAAAATTGGGTCAGTTTAGACTATTGGGCGCTCCGATCCTAGTAGGGCTTTCGCGGAAGACCATGATTCATAAATTTCTACAGATTGATGCGGATCAATCATTAACTGGAAGTACTGCCTTGCATGCAATCGCTTTGAATAAAGGGGCTAGCATTTTAAGAGTTCATGACGTAAAAGAAGCCATGGAGGTCATTAAATTAGTTCATAAATTAAAACAATATGGCGTATCAGATATTTGTGAATGATGCTTGGGTTGCCCCAGAAAAAGCTCATGTTAGCGTTAAGGATATTGGCTTTCTTCGGGGATATGGTATTTTCGATTTTTTTAGAATCATGGATGGTCAGGCGATTTTTATGTCGGATCATTTGAATCGATTCCTTTCCTCAGCACAAAAAATGGGAATACAACATGGGTATTCCAAAGCTGATTTGGCCGATTTAATAGGCCAATTAGCTCTTGTGGCTAAGGATTCTTGCTTGGGAGTTAAACTCGTTTTAACAGGTGGGGATAGTTTAAATGGGTTTGAGGCCATGGAAGGTGGATCTAATTTATTTGTCTTTCCTGGGGTTTTTTCTTTTGCTAATCCTTTGGATGGTATGCACCTAATCAGTCAAAAATACCATCGGGAAATGGCGGACATCAAGTCATTGAACTATGCTTTTGCCATCAGGCATTGGGCTGAAGTGAAAAATAGGGGAGGGAATGACTTACTTTATTATACCGATGAATCAGGAGTTTCTGAATCGTCGAGGAGTAATTTATTTTTCGTGAAATCGGGGATTATTTATACTCCGGGCCAACAAATTTTAGAGGGAATTACTAGAAGCCATGTTTTGTCTTTGGCCTCTAAGGAGTTTGAAGTGAAGGTTGGTGATTATTCGTTAGCTGATTTTTTGTCGGCCGACGAAGTATTTACGACCGGAAGCACTAAAAGAGTGTTGCCAATTTTCTCCATCGACGGGAAACAAATCAATGGCGGCCAACGAGGCAAAATCACCTCACATTTATATGATCTATTCGTTAAATCTGAATGCTAATTAGACGGAGGTCTAAAGGCTTTCATGTTGGCTTCGTTGCAAACTAAATAGGGGCCGTCAATTAAATCGATGCAATAGGGGATGGCGGGGAAAACAGCCTCAAGACATTGCCTGATAGCTTTTGGCTTCCCTGGTAAATTGACAATTAATGTATTTCCTCGAATGCCGGCCGTTTGCCTACTCAGAATGGCTGTGGGCACAAAGGCTAAACTTATTGAACGCATTAATTCGCCAAAACCCGGCAACATTTTTTGGCATATCGCTTCTGTTGCTTCAGGCGTAACATCTCTAAGGGAGGGTCCGGTTCCACCCGTGGTGATGATTAGACACGTTTTTTCTATGTCGGCCATATGGGTCATGGCCTGTTCCAATTGCTTTTGTTCGTCAGGAATGACTTGGTAGACTAGCTCAAATTCACTGATCAGGTATTCATGGAGAAGATCGACCACAGCTTTGCCGGGAATATCTTCATAAATTCCTTGGCTTGCTCGGTCTGAAACATTGATAACCCCTATTTTGATCATTGCTTTTTTGATTTTCGGCTTAGATTCATGTGCGCCTTTAGTCTTTTTTCCATCGGTATTTCCTCGTCTAAAATATCCCGAATGACTACTGACGCACAAGTCCCTCCAAATGCGGCAGGTAAATAGGATATGGTGCCATAAGCCGATTTTTTATAATTGGAACCGTCCGTTAAAATAAGGGATTCGTCTCGTACTTTTTCTAATGAAAACACGGCTTTTATTCCTCTCCCGACGCCCAGTCTCCTAATTCGTTTTCTGACCAAAGCCGCTAAATAGCATTCCCTCGTATCCAATAAATCCGTGGTTCTAAGTTTGGTTGGATCCATTTTACCGCCGGCCCCCATGGAACTTACTATTTTGAGCTCAAGATCATAGGCTGTTTTTAGTAAGATTAATTTAGGTGTTACGGAATCAATGCAATCCATGACATAATCGAAATGTGTTGTTTCCAAAATTTCTTTGGCCGCCTCAGGACTTAAAAATGTTTCATGTGCATGTAAAACCAAGTCCGGATTAATGGCCATTAAACGTTCCGCCATTATTTTTACTTTGGCCACTCCATGATTGGTTGCAAGTGCAGGTAATTGGCGATTCCGGTTGGTGGGGTCCACCACATCGCCATCGACAATCGTCATGGTACCAATTCCAGCTCTGGCAATGAATTCAGCTGCGAAGGATCCGACACCCCCGAGGCCAACAATCAATATATGAGCGGATTGTAATTTTTGAATGCCCTCTGGGCCAATTAATAATTCTGAGCGACTAAGCCAACTTAAATCTTTTGAACTCATATTAGAAGACTTCTTCCTTGATTTTATAATCCGTTGTTTTGTCGGAGTTTGTAATTAATAATTCGCCAATAAAGCCGGCTAAGAATAATTGGACCCCTAAAATGATGGCAACTAAGGCCAAATAAAATAAGGGATTATCCGTGACATTCCTATATTTTAGGTGCTTTGTGATGTTGTACAATTTTTCGCCGATTAACCATGTGGTTAATATAGTCCCTGAGAAAAAGGAAAAAATACCCAAGCTTCCAAAAAGATGCATAGGCCTTTTTCCAAAAGCCTGCACAAATGAAATAGAAAGAAGGTCTAAGAATCCGAAAATAAAACGTTCTAATCCAAATTTGGTCACGCCATATTTTCTAGCTTGATGTTGAACGACCTTTTCCCCAATCTTAGTAAACCCATTCCATTTTGCTTGAACAGGAATATAGCGATGCATTTCGCCATAAAGTCGGAGCGTTTTAACCACTTCTTTTTTATAGGCTTTTAGCCCACAATTGAAATCATTCAGTTTTACACCGGATAATTTTCTGGTTGCAGCATTGTATAGTTTTGTGGGTATTGTTTTCGAAATAGGGTCAAATCTTTTTTGCTTCCAACCAGAAACAAGGTCATAATCTTGTTCTTTGACCATTTGATAAAGCGCTGGAATTTCATCTGGGGAATCTTGCAAATCAGCATCCATGGTAATGACCACGTCTCCTTGTGCTTTAGAAAAACCTTCATGCAAAGCGGCAGATTTGCCATAATTTCTAGCAAAACAAATGCCTTTAACTGGCTTATATTCTTTAGACAAGGAATTAATTACCTCCCATGACGCATCGGTGCTCCCATCATTGATAAAAATTAGCTCGTAGGAAAACGAGTTTGTTTTCATTACTTGATCTATCCAAGCGGTAAGTTCTGGTAAAGATTCAGCTTCGTTAAAAAGAGGAACAAGAATAGATATTTGCAACATATACGGATGTTTCTACAAACAAAAATACAAAAACATGTGGTTAATTTTTATTCAAAGATTAAATAGTAGGGATTGAGCAATAATTTAAACGCTTCGGTGTATTCATTTTTTTCATCTTTGATGTATAAGTTTTCAATGGCTATCTCCTCTTTATTAGTCGATCCTAGACAAATCACCCGTAAGAGTTTCGACTTAGGGTTTGGAAAAATAGATAGAAATTGGTGAACATAAAGACCAGTTTTCCCCATTTCATTTTCAAATTTATCCATAACTTCTTTCGGATAAATCACGGCAAATTTTCCTCCAGGTTTTAACAGCTTTTTAATGGAAGCAATTAAATCCACGAAATTCAATTCGTCATCATGTATGGCAATCTGTTTGTCTTGTAAAGTAGCTGGTAGGTGATTGGAAAAAAACGGTGGATTGGAAATGATGAAATCGTAAGAATTATTCGTGGATAAAGCACGTATATCTGAGCTAATTACCTGAATCTGATTATTGAACGGGCTGTTATTTATATTATCCAAAGCGAGCGTTGCAACTTCTTGATGAATTTCAATCGCATCAATATTCACATCTGGATTGGATTGAGCGAGCATGCAGGCTATTAATCCGCATCCAGTTCCTATGTCTAAGATTTTTCCATGGGCAAATGAGTGGGCCCATGCACCCAATATGCAGGCTTCCGTACTTATTTTTAATCCCGGATTTCCGTGAGCTAGGGAAAATTGTTTGAAGGTAAAGACCGATCTACTTCCTCCCATAATCTGCTGGATTTTCTCCCCAATCTTCGGTTTCCCATTTTAATATTTTAGTCGCGAATGGATTTTTATGAAGCCATTCTAACGCACTATCGACCATTTTAAAAAGCTCTTCCGTAGCTGAACTACGTTCTAAATTCGTTTTTATCGCCTTTTTTTTAACCCATGAAATCGCGGTTCTTGAATCTGAATAAATGGGAAATGGACAATTGATTTTTTTCAAATAGGCCAATCCGTGAACAATGGCCAAGAACTCACCTATATTAACCGTGCCTAATGGGAAAGGACCTCTAAAAAATAGAACTTCTTTTGTTTCAGTGTTTACGCCTTGGTATTCCAAAACGCCTGGATTTCCTGCACAAGCTGCATCGACTGAAATGGATGGAATGACAATGGTTTCACTCGTTATTTTTCTACTCTTTGAAGGGGCTGATTTTGTTTGAATGCTGGCCCAATAGTTCTTTTTGGACGCGTGGAAAGCTTGCTCTTTTGTCTCAAAAGATTTGAATTGAGCATTTGGAAATCCTTTTATATTTTGCTCGGTTTCCGCCCAGGTGTCAAAAATACCAGTCTTGTGACCTGCCCAAATAACATAATATTTTTGCTTTTTAGCCATATTACAAGAGTCTTGTTTTAAATATCTTGATGGCTATGGCAATCAAAATAACTCCAAAAACTTTTCTTAAAATTTGTGTTCCAGCATTTCCTAACTTCCTTTCAATCCAAACACTCGAGCGTAATACCAAATAAATAAAAATCAAATTGATTAAAATACTTATCAAGATATTCACTTCTTCAAATTGTGATTTCAGCGAAATTAATGTGGTCATAGTCCCAGCTCCAGCAATTATAGGGAATGCGAGTGGAACAATGGAATGGGACCCTGTGGTGATGGTATCATTTTTGAATATATTTCTACCTAAAGTCATTTCAAGGCCTATTAAAAATAATATTAATGCACCGGCAACAGCAAAAGAATTAGTGTCCACCCCTAAAAAAGCTAGAATAAATTTTCCGGCAAAGAAAAATCCCACCATGATTAAGCCTGAAACTAAGGTTGCCTGACCTGCATGAATGTCTCCATTCTTTTTTCTTAAGTCGATGATGATGGGTATAGCACCTAAAATATCAATGACTGAAAATAAAATCAATGAGGAGGATACTATTTCTTTGAAATTGATTTCCATAGTTACGAATTGATCAGGTTAAATAATTGATGAAAATCTTCAAGTGTATGGCTAGGAAAATTTGCAATTCGAATGGTATTATCTTTCCAATTTCCGTAGCCCTTCCCTAATTCAATGTTGTTTTTTAAACACAAATCTTGAAGTCTTTTTATTTGAATGGCTTCCCCTTGTAAAGCGAATACGGTAGGGAGTCGTACGATTGGGTTTTCAACTAAAAATGAAAGGTTATAAGCATTCTTTTGAGAGAAGAATTCCGTTAACAATTTTGTTTTTTCGTTCGTTTGCTGATCAATTTCAGTTAGGTTTGGAAGTAGGTGTGCCAATTTATTTAACACATAAATGCTGAGTACATTAGGGGTATAATGCGTCTGAAACAACTTCCGGTTTTCTTCCATCAGAAGAACATCGTTATAATGCACTTTTTTGTTTAGTTGGGTTGCTCTTTTTAGCGCTTTAGGTGAACAAATGAATACCCCTAAACCCGCTGGAATCCCTATGCATTTTTGCACAGAGGCAAACCAAACATCTGCTTCCTGCCAAGGTAAATTAATTCCTCCCATGGTAGACGTGGCATCTACGGCTATAATGGCATCTTCGTTGAGTTTGAAATCAGATCTGCAGATGTTTTGTCCTGTACCATTTGAAGTTTCACTTTGAACTAAGCAGATGGTATCATAATCTTGCGTGCTTAATTTACTAGCGACTGATTTCAACTCATCATTAAGACCAAATTCAAATGATTTAGCATTTGGAATAATTTGATGGGCATAATGAGCCCACTTTTTCCCAAAAGCCCCATTGTATAGGTGCAGACTTTTTTCTTTTATGAGTGATTGAGCCACAATTTCCCAAGCTTCAGTGGCTGAGGATATGAAATACAATGTGTAATCCTGCGGGATATTCCATTTTTCATGAAGTATTTGGAGCGTGTCTTTAAGCAAAACTTCAAAGCGTTCGCTTCGGTGATTTATGCTAACAACGCCATTTGAAAACGCCTCTTGGATAAATCCGAGGACTTCAGGATGAACCTTGGAAGGACCTGGATAAAATGAGAGCATGAATTATAGAAATGAATAAAGTCCTAAATCATAACCTGGTAGACCAAAACCAACAATACTGCCTTTGCATTTTGGACTTAGGTAGCTATGGGCGCGATACGATTCTCTCGCGTGTACATTGGAAATGTGAATTTCTATGACGGGAGTTTTAATGGCAGAAACCGCATCTGCAAGGGCGATGGACGTATGTGTATATCCACCTGCATTTAATAAAATACCATCGTAGGAAAATCCCACTTCGTGTAATTTATTTATCATGGCACCTTCTTCATTGGATTGGAAATAAGAAATTTCAAATTCCTTTTCAAATTTATCTCGTAACACTTCAAGGTATTGTTCGAATGTTTGTTGGCCATAAATTTCAGGCTCTCTTGTGCCCAACAAATTTAAGTTGGGTCCATTCAGAATTAAGATTTTTTGACGTACCATAGAAAAAGAATTTAATAAGGGCCAATCTATATTTAGATCTAATGCGATGTAAAAATACGTATTTCTGTTAAATTTATGTGATTGTTTAAATAAATTGCCCATGTGGGAAAATGAAATTCAGACTTTTGGGCATTATTTAAGGATTGAAAGAGGACTCTCTGGGCACTCCTTAGAGGCCTATATACGCGATATTCGAAAGTTGGCCACTTATTTGACTCCCTTACAAACGCCCATTTTGGAGGTAAAAGAAAATCAGATACTTGATTTTTTAAAAGATCTACATAGTTTGGGTATTGAAGCAAGTACGCAGTCGCGATGTTTATCGGGCATCAGAAGTTTCTTTCAGTATTTAGTTTTTGAAGGTAAGATTCCGATGGATCCCACGGTGCATATTAAGAGTCCACAAAAAGGTAGAAAATTGCCGGATACGCTTTCATTTGATGAAATCAATTTGATTTTAGAGGCAAATGACATGAGCACCAATGAAGGCGTTCGCAATCGGACCATGTTAGAATTTTTATATGGGGCCGGACTTCGGGTTTCGGAATTAGTAGGGTTAAAATTGACCGATGTGTACATCGAAAATGGCTTTATAAAAGTATGTGGAAAGGGGGATAAGGAGCGTTTGGTTCCAGCGGGCCGAGATGCATTTACGTATTTGAAATTGTATTTAGCACATATTAGGCCACAAATTCCAGTTAAGAAATCCGCGGTTAATTATGTGTTTTTAAATCGGCGTGGTTCGCCATTAAGCCGTGTGATGGTATTTATTATTTGCAAAGACTTAGCACAAAAGGCGGGCATTCAAAAGACGATTAGTCCGCATACGTTTCGGCATTCTTTTGCGACACATTTGATTGAGGGTGGGGCTGATCTGAGGGCAGTTCAGGAGATGCTTGGGCATGAATCCATCTTGACGACTGAAATTTATACGCACTTAGATCGGGCTTATTTAAGCCAAATGGTGAGAGATTTCCACCCCTTGAATAAAAAATTATAGCAATTCCGAGTTTTCTTCAGGGAATGGGATGAAAACAAAATTGGTAAATTGGCCATCTACGACAAACAGGCATGCAAATTCCTCAATGTCTTTGTAGTTTTGCACAAATAATTCCATGTTTTCTTCGGCAATTAATTTACGTTGCACAAATTCCTCCATCATGGAAGCATGGTAGTTCCATTTATTTTCGTTTAGCTCGTTGACGCCAATTAACTTCTGACCTATTTCGATGGGCCTTTGGGAAGTTACAAAAATGGGAAAATCTGAAAATCCTCTTTTCTTTACTTGGTATGCGGCCTCTTTTAAGGTATCAGAGACTTTAATGAAATCAGTCGAAATGAGGCCCAAGTATTTTCCATTTAAATCGGGTGAATTGGGGGCATTGGAAATGGCAGTATAATCTTCTAGCATGGCCGATTAATTCATTAATAATAGTTGGATGTCTTTAACAGATTTTTTAAATAATTTCCCAATGAAAGGATGGGTAACGTGACCTTTATAGCAATATACTCCTTTCATGAACGATTTTCCTTGCCAAAGCATCTCTTCTATTCCTCCAGTTTTTCCAGTTTTTAATACAAATGAAGTAATCAAATTACTAATGGCAAGGCTAGAAGTTTTTGAGACTAAGGATGGAATATTGGGGACACAATAATGGGTAATCCCATGTT